>NZ_JBAUSA010000474.1:0-1762 GCF_049581465.1 Caballeronia sp.
CTTATCGCGACAAAACCCTCCCCGGCGGTCTCCCCAGCGGTGCCGTGTTGCAAACGCTACTGGAACGTTTGTCCAAAATGCATTCAGCTATGAAGATCGCCGCTTGCGATAAGGCGATCGATGAGCACTTGCGCTATGGACGCTGTGCCATGGAGCGCCTTAGAGGACGTTGGGAAGGAAAGTGGAATCAATTCCCCTTGCCACACGAGTTCTTTACCCTTCCAAATGAGCACCGAAGCTCGCCACTCACCGGCTCCCTGTTCTTCCGCGACTACCAGATAAGAAAAGCCTCTGTACGTACTTGGCATGGGGTTTTTCGTCTCTCGCAGGCCGTTCTTCTTTCGCCACCTTGAGTCATGCGCCACATTCACGTATGGCCTCTGTCCAAGCTCTTGATGTGTTCGCTCATCAGACGCCGTTGCACGACCTCAGCAAAGAACTCCCCACTTCGATCAGTGTGCACATTGGACGCTCGCTATTTGTATTGTTTGTGGCCCTTTGGTCATGCATTACAACGTCTCTTTCGCTTTACGCAAAGATACCGTCGGCGGACGGGCAGAACCCGCCATCAGCTAGTCGTAAAGAGCATCTCATGTGTCTTGCGCCACTGTCTTTTAACGCCAGGGGAAAGGGGGCTCGGTATCGGTAATCGATGCCCGCGCGGGACGCGATCCTACTTACGAGGCGACTACCAGACCGCGACTAGTGCGCCGGTTGACTTTTGGCCCCGACCTATCGACAGCAACCCAAAGACACCGCGTTGATCACACGGTCACGTTGTCAAATCTGTCGCATAACATGAGCCAACCAAAAAAATCGAAATTGCTTTGTCGCAATCACTTTGCAGCGGCGATGATCAGCAAGCGTCATGCGCAGTCGTTGTCCAGTTCCCTGAAGACCGCCTTCGGGGCGAAAGACCAAATGGAGTTCCGGCCTGCAGTCCAAGGAGACAGGCCCGCACGCCGTCGACCGCAAAAGGCATCTGATTTTCGGAGCTGCCGGGTCATCGCAACGATACGCGCGAAAGCGCGTCGTCGTCTTCGGCGGCTTTCTTGCGCTGCTATGTTATCAAGACCCTATATGCAGGCTAAGAAGTTGTCGAAAATCCTGAGGGCTGCACGGGTAGGCTTGACTCATCTCCCGCTTTCTTTTGCAATGCTCCGGCGCTTTCCCTAGCTAACAGCAAACTGCCAGACGAGATCGAAATGGATAGCCGGCAGAAATCGAATTTGATATGCGCACGGTGTGGTAACGAATGCTACGAACACAGTTCTTCGTGTCCTCGCTGCGGTGCCTTAACACAAATCGATACTTTGGAACGCACGTTCTCTGCTTTACCGTCGAAACAAACGGACGCAAAAACTGGGTCGGCTCGCCGGGGAGTCGCAGACAGCGGCGTGCACATCCGTCGCAATAGTCGCCGGGCTGGGCTGGCACTATGTGCGGTTGCGTTGTTTGTGGCTGCTGCGCTTTTACCACGACCCACCGCGCACCGGGCTGTTGAAGATCACGATCTGTCGGTCTCCCCTGCACGCCGCACAGTTGTCGTGGGTTCTGTTTCTAAAAGCGGCGGCAACGCAGCGGAGTTACAAGCTGTCTCTCGACCAGTGGCTTCCACACCGCATGGGGATGGTGACGCCATGCTATCCAGCAAGGCGCATGTGTCGCCCATCACTGTGAGCGTTATCGAACCTGACAGCACCAACATCTCAAGCGCTCATCGAGCATTTCACGACAGGGACCTTAGCGCCGCGCGCAACAT
>NZ_JBAUSA010000475.1:0-1583 GCF_049581465.1 Caballeronia sp.
CTCGAGCTTCCGTTTGTCCTTTTCGCTTAGGACAACCGCATCGACGACGTCTTCAAGCAAGCGCGCATTGAGCAGGTAGTTCTGCTTGAGCAGGCTGTACCAGGCATTCTTGCGCCAGTCTTCGGCAAGAAAGCGGCGGTCACTGCGCTTCGGGGCAATCACGGGCTCGGTTTCCGCACCCATCGTGCTGGCCAGCGTGCGAGTCCAAACCGAAGCCAGTCGTGGCCAGTAAGCCGAGTGCGCCTCGATCAGTGCCGCAGGAACGGCTAGTGCGTCCGGAGGCTCCGCTCCAGCGTGCGTATCGCCATTCGTCTCCAGACCGGCCGTGGCACGCCAAAACGGGTGCCCGGACGTGAGGAATCCCTGTACATATTCAGTGGGTACGTTTAACCACATGGTCACAAAGCCTCGCTTGATTGACTCGCGATTGCCGACTGTTCGGCGCTAGCCGCGCTTGCAACCAGCCGCCGCGCACGGGACGTCGCCATGACGACCGCCTCGCCGTCGATCACCACGTTTTCTCCAACCGTACAGACGGTCGACATCACGACGCGGCTCTTTTCCAGTTGCAGTTCTTTCACAGCGACCGTTGCACGCACCGTATCGCCAGGCCGGACCGGCGCCTTGAAACGCAGGTTCTGTCCGAGGTACACGGTACCGGGGCCCGGAAGGTGCCCGGCAAGGGCTGCGGAAATCACACTTGCGCTCAGCATCCCATGCGCGATGCGCCCTTTGAACGGCGTGGTCCGTGCGAATTCCTCGTTAATGTGAACGGCGTTGTTATCGCCGGATGCCGCCGCGAAGAACAGGATATCCGCCTCCGTAATGGTTTTCGCAAAGGTGGCGCTCATGCCTGCCTCCAGGTCTTCAATGTCGTAACCGCCGATTTCGTTCATCTGTCGTCAATGAGTTGTTGTTGAATAAATGGAATGACCCTGTCTGTTTCCGAAGCGCCAACCCTTGAGCCAATCGTAGTCCGGATTGGACGCGAACCCACTACCTAACGCGGCCCATCTATTGACAAAGTCGGCCACGACTTGCGAAGCAGGTGGGTCGTCGATGCGTCGATTCAAGCCGACACGTCAGTTGCAACGTTTTGCTTCGGTCAAGGATCGGGTGGCCGATCTCTTCAGGCCCGCTGCGGTTATGTCGCGACGCAGTCTGTTCTTCAAAGATGAAACCCGCATTTCATCTTTGGGATTGATGTCGCACCGCCAAAAAATAATTATTGAGTTAAATCAATTGTTTAGATGTCCACTGCTGTCTTGGCTCGATCTTTGCGTAGTAGCTGGTCACATAGCGGCGTTTTGCTGCAGTCAGCTTTTTAATCGGGAAATCCAGCGATGACTGATGAAGGACAAAACGGAATGCAGGCGCAATCCATCGGCGCCACAGGAGAGACGGGAGAGGGAAGCAGGATGGACGCCAACCTGGCGAAAGGCGATCGTCGGGAAAGCATGGTAAATAATGGCCAGAGCAACTGGGCCTGGGCAAACAGCAGATCGAGCTACGACTGGATGGATTCGTACTACCTACTTACTGACTTCGCCTAGACCTGCGCTCTTCAGCAGTGTGTATCCCAT
>NZ_JBAUSA010000476.1:0-5900 GCF_049581465.1 Caballeronia sp.
GCATTTGTCCGTGGATGCCAGGAAAGGATCAATCCCAAACCGGCAAAAAAAACGGCTCTCGCTTCTGGCGAGAGCCGTTGACCGGATCGAAAGGCGCGTAGTACACGCCTCTCATTCACTTCAAGAAAGCTGCGGATTCAGTTTCTCGACCTTCGAGTCCAGCTTGTTCAGCGCCGCGAGGTAGGCCTTCGCGGAAGCCGCGACAATGTCCGGATCGGTGCCGACACCGTTCACGATCCGGCCGCCCTTCGACAAGCGCACCGTCACTTCGCCCTGAGCCTGGGTGCCGGTTGTGATCGCATTCACGGAATAGAGCACCAACTCGGCGCCGCTCGTGACCTTCGACTCTATGGCGTGCAAGGTGGCATCGACCGGGCCATTGCCGCGCGCTTCACCCTGCACTTCCGTGCCATCGACGGCGAAAACCACGCGTGCGTGCGGCTGCTCGCCGGTTTCCGAATGTTGTGCAAGCGACACGAAGCGGAAAGTTTCCTTCGCCTGCATTTCCGCCGACTCTTCTGAAACGATCGCCAGGATGTCTTCGTCGAAGATTTCGGATTTGCGATCGGCGAGTTCCTTGAAGCGCACGAACGCTGCGTTCACTTCGGTTTCCGATTCCAGCGACACGCCGAGGTCTTCCAGGCGCTGCTTGAATGCGTTACGCCCTGACAGCTTTCCGAGCACGATCTTGTTGGCCGACCAACCCACGTCTTCGGCGCGCATGATTTCGTAGGTATCGCGCGCCTTGAGCACGCCGTCCTGGTGAATGCCCGACGCGTGTGCGAACGCGTTCGCGCCAACCACGGCCTTGTTCGGCTGCACGACGAAGCCCGTAATTTGCGAGACGAGCTTTGACGTCGGCACGATGTGCGTGGCGTCGATACCGACGTCGAGCCCGAAATAATCCTTGCGCGTCTTGAGCGCCATCACCACTTCTTCAAGCGCCGTATTGCCCGCGCGTTCGCCCAGGCCGTTGATCGTGCATTCGATCTGCCGCGCGCCGCCAATCTGCACGCCCGCCAGCGAGTTCGCGACCGCCATGCCGAGATCGTCGTGGCAATGGACTGAGAAGATCGCCTTGTCGGAATTCGGAATGCGTTCGCGCAAGGTCTTGATCAGGTTGCCGTAGCCTTCCGGCACGGCGTAACCGACCGTATCGGGGATATTGATGATGGTTGCGCCTTCATCGATCACCGCTTCCAGGACCCGGCACAAGAAGTCCAGATCCGAACGGCTGCCGTCTTCCGGCGAGAACTCGACGTCGTCGGTGAACTTGCGAGCGAAACGCACGGAGAGACGCGCTTGCTCGAAGACCTGCTCGGCGGTCATGCGCAGCTTCTTTTCCATATGCAGCGCCGACGTGGCGATGAACGTGTGGATGCGGAAGTGGTCGGCGGGCTTCAGGGCGTCGGCGGCGCGCTGGATGTCCTTGTCGTTTGCGCGGGCGAGCGAGCAGATCGTGCTGTCCTTGATCAGGCCGGCGATCGTGTGAATGGCGTCGAAATCGCCGTTTGAACTGGCCGCGAAGCCAGCTTCGATCACATCGACCTTCATCCGCTCGAGCGCACGGGCGATGCGAATCTTTTCTTCCTTCGTCATCGATGCGCCGGGGGATTGCTCGCCATCGCGCAAGGTGGTGTCGAAAATGATGAGTTTGTCTGCCATGTCGGGCTCCAGTGGGGGAGTTTTAGCTTTGTGAGAACGGGGAAGAAAGGCGCAACGAAATTCGGGTGTTCGCGCCACCGCTGGCGTCGAAAACCACGAACGAGCAGACGGGGGGCGGGAAGCTTAGCGCGGCAGGCGCGCTAGTAGCGATAGCACGCGTAGCGGCGCACTGGCTAGAAGAAACGAAGAGAGGGGTGAGGTGCAAAAATTCATCGGCAAACTATAGCGGCATTTTCACAAGCGTGCAATTAGGCTTTGCAATAGCGGCGATTGACGTTCTCAAGGGCGATCGCCGCGGCGACGCACCAGTAATCGTCAGGAGCCGATTCGAAGATTTCACATCTCCGATTGCGTGGTCCTTTCTCCGCCGTCCCTGACGGCCTCTGACGGCCTCTGAAGGCTCAGTATCCGACCCCTTCACCCGCGAAAGCGAAATGCTGTGTGACTGCCTTCGGGATTGACTGATTCAAGCCGTCCGATGCATCGTCATTGGAGTCAGCGATCAGTAACGTACGCGCGATAAGCGGATTCGTCGTACCGGCAATTCAAGACGCCTAGTGTCGAACGAAATCCCCCAGCCTGCAATAACGGCCTCCACGCTAGAGAATCGCAATGTCACGATATGACAGCAATGCAACAAGAAAGACAACAGCGCAATGCAACGGCGTATTGCACCTCGTATGTACCTTGATAAAACGGTGTATGAGTTCGCGTAAATTCTGGTTTGAGGCCGGGATAATCTTGTTTGCAACGATTCTTGCCACGCCGGCACATGCGGAAATGAAATGCGAAGTCGACAATGTCAACAAGGTACTGACAGCGGGCGTGATATCAATCCCGAAGGGCACATCGATAGGCTCAACGGTAAGTACGCTTCCTGCTGACACATTTCAAATCCGGTGCTACTTCGCAGATGTGAGTCCGAAGTCAACATCCGGAACGATCCTTATCCATCTCAGCACGGCAACAGCGCTTGTACCCGGGTTCAGCGACGTTTACCTGACAACTATCGCTGGGCTGGGTATTAGATATCAGTTCACCTCGTCCGAGTGCACGCCCGCTAGCGCAACGATGAGCAATGGAGAGATAGTGATCCAATGTCCTTTTAGTGGTCCCCTTGGCGGACCGTTCATGTATAAGGACGTGCAGGTTACCGCCAGTTTCGTCGTCATTGGCGCTATCAAGGCCGGCGCATCCACCTTCTCAAGCGCCCCGATCGTGAAAATAACGCTCGAGACGTTAGGGATCTCGGGTACTTGGAGCAAGTCGCCACTCTACACCGGGGTTGGTACTGGAACGTTGAGCACCGCTACGTGCTCAGTCCAGACCGACGCGCTGGCTGTTCCGCTCCCAAACATCACTAATCGCGCGCTATCGAGTGGAGTCGGAACGACTGCCGGTCGAAAAACATTCGGCCTGAGTTTCACTTGCGCGAGCGGCGCGCAGGTCTCCATTGTCATCACTGATGCCGTCAGTCCGTCGAATCGCTCAAACGTTCTGACGCTAGCGCCTGATTCGACGGCGAGAGGAGTCGGCGTTCAAATTTTGAAGGATAAAGATGTTCCGGTGTTGTTCGGCCCGGATGCGGCGGGACCGGGCGTGATGAATCAATGGCTAATCGGCGCTTCACCCAACGGCACGTTGCTGTTGCCGCTGTCAGCACAATACATTCGGACCGGCGACGTGACGCCCGGCTCGCTGCGGGCTTTGGCAACATTCACGATGTCTTACAACTAGCCGAGCCGGCAATTTGGACAAAGCAGCGGGAATGCGCCGCACGCATTCAAAGCCCCTCCTTTCAATGTGCTTTCTCCGATGACCTGGCCGGATTTGGCCGGCCGCGCATGGCCATGTATCCCCACCAGACGTACCCGGAAAACCCGTAAAGCACGAACAAGCCGAACAACATCAACGGCGGATCCGACGATACGAGCACAAACGCCACGACAACCAGCAACACCCCCGCGAACGGCACGCGGAACCGTACGTCGAGTGCCTTGCCGCTATAAAACGGCGCATTGGAAACCATGGTCACACCGGCATAAATCGTCAGCGCAAACGCCACCCACGGCAGCCAGACCAGTTTCAGCGGCACGCGGTTATCGGTGGCGAGCCACACGAAGCCTGCGATCAACGCCGCCGCCGCCGGGCTCGGCAGGCCCTGGAAATAGCGTTTATCGACCACGCCTACGTTCGTATTGAAGCGCGCCAACCGCAACGCCGCCCCCGAGCAATACACGAATGCCGCGAGCCAGCCCCAGCGCCCCAGATCCTTCAGGATCCATTCGTACATCACCAGCGCTGGCGCAACGCCAAAGGAAACCATGTCCGACAGACTGTCGAACTGCTCCCCAAACGCGCTTTGCGTGTGCGTCATGCGGGCGACGCGCCCGTCCATCCCATCGAGCACCATCGCGACGAAAATCGCGATTGCGGCGACTTCAAAGCGCACATTCATGGCCTGGACGACCGCGAAGAAACCGCAAAACAGCGCAGCGGTCGTGAACGCGTTGGGCAGCAAATAGATGCCGCGCTTCCTCAAAAACTGTTGCCGCTTGGCCCGCCGCGTTTCCACTGCGCCAATATCCTGCGATGCCTTGTTGCGCCTGAATGCGCGCGGAGGCGTTACCGTGCTCCGCGTCCGGCGCGGTTTAAGTGCCGCCATCGAGTCCCCCGTTGTGCAGCCTGGTTTTACGGCGTTGCCTGCGTTCAGGCGTGAAAAACATCACTCGGCAAACTCGGCAAGAATCGTGGACGACGCCGACACTTTCTCGCCGATCGCAACACGCGGACGACTGCCAACGGGCAGGTACACATCGACACGGGAACCAAAGCGGATAAAACCGTAGCGCTGGCCGCGATTGAGCGGTTCACCAACGTGGACGTAACACAAGATACGCCGCGCAATAAGGCCCGCGATTTGCACCGACGTCACCGTATGCCCCGACCCCGTCTGGATCACGATGGCGTTGCGTTCGTTCTCGGTGGACGCTTTATCGACGGCGGCGTTCAGGTACGAGCCCGGGAAATACTGAACCTTGCTGATCGCGCCGTCGACCGGCGAGCGCTGCGAGTGGACATTGAACACGTTCATGAACACGCTGATCTTCAGCGCCTCGCGATCCGCGTAAGGATCGTGCGCGGTTTCCACGGCGACGATACGGCCGTCGGCAGGACACAGCACCGCGTTGGCCTGGGTCGGAATGGGCCGCGCCGGATCACGGAAAAATTGCACGACGAAGATCGTGATGAGCCAGAACGGCCATGCGAAGGCAAAGCCGCCGATGGCCTGGATCAACACGGCAACGACAGCCGCAATGGCAATAAACGGCCAGCCTTCGCGCGCGATGATCGGATGTGGATAGTTCATGAACGAGGTCTATGTTTTGTAAAACCGTAGGATAGCAAAAGCCGTCCGGGGCCAAGCGACACCCGGACGGCTTTCGGTCAATGCTACGACCAGCGCATGACGCCGATCGTTCAAGCTTTCTTAGTTCTTCGACTGATCGACGAGCTTGTTTGCAGCAATCCACGGCATCATCGCACGCAACTTCGCGCCCACCACTTCAATCTGATGCTCGCTCGTGATGCGGCGGCGCGACTGCAGCGTCGGCGCACCCGCCTTGTTTTCGATAATGAAGCTCTTCGCGTACTCGCCGTTTTGAATTTCGGTAAGAACCTGCTTCATCGCCTTCTTGGTTTCTTCCGTCACGATCTTCGGACCCGTCACGTATTCGCCATATTCGGCGTTGTTCGAGATCGAGTAGTTCATGTTGGCGATACCGCCTTCATAAATCAGGTCGACGATCAGCTTCAGTTCGTGCAGGCATTCGAAGTACGCCATTTCCGGCGCGTAACCCGCTTCCACCAGCGTTTCGAAGCCGGCCTTGATCAGATCGACCGTACCGCCGCACAGCACGGCTTGTTCGCCGAACAGGTCGGTTTCCGTTTCTTCGCGGAAGTTCGTTTCGATGATGCCGGCACGGCCGCCGCCGTTCGCCGCAGCGTACGACAGAGCGATGTCACGTGCTGCGCCCGACTTGTCTTGCGCCACGGCGATCAGGTGGGGAACGCCGCCGCCTTGCGAATACGTGCTGCGAACCGTGTGGCCCGGCGCCTTCGGGGCGATCATGATCACGTCGAGGTCGGCACGCGGAATCACTTGGCCGTAGTGAACGTTGAAGCCGTGCGCGAATGCCAGCGCCGCGCCTTGCTTCGCGTTGCCGTGCACTTCC
>NZ_JBAUSA010000477.1:0-1963 GCF_049581465.1 Caballeronia sp.
TCTTCGATCCGCCGGCCGCCGCGCCCATTGAAGCGCCGCCGATCACGCCGCGACCCATCGCCGAACAGGCCGTCTACGAGCATCAGAACGCCCAACTCGACGGCCCAATCGTCGACCACGCGCAATCGGTGAGTCAGCAAATCGAGGAGGGAACGACCGGTCCGGCATCGGTGGCAGGCTTGGGCGCGTCACGTTTCGGTCCGCTAAGTCTCGATTTCGACTACAACTTGCCGGCGAGCCAGACCGATCCGATACCCGCGTTCACGCCCGAACAGATCGCGATGATCGCGCGCAACAAGCTTGATCTCGCGGTGGAATACATCGAGCTCGGCGATTTATCGGGTGCGCGCACGCTATTGCAAGAAGTGATCGAGTCCAACGATCACGCCACGCGTCAGCCCGCCGCGACGCTGTTATCTACCCTGGCGCCGCTGTCCTGACATGTCGTTGAAGCGCATAGCACTCGGCATCCAGTACGACGGTTCGGCATTCAGTGGCTGGCAGACGCAATCGGACGTAGTAACGGTGCAGGACGTCCTTGAACGTGCTCTGGGCAAATTCACCCAGACGCGCGTGCAAACCGTCGTAGCTGGTCGAACGGATACGGGCGTGCACGCGCTCGGGCAAGTCGTGCACTTCGAAACCGAACTCGATCGCACCGATTTCGCCTGGGTACGCGGCACGAACGCATTCCTGCCGAAGAGCGTCGCAGTGCAGTGGGCGCGCCCAATGCCCGATGATTTCCACGCACGCTTCGCAGCGTTCGAGCGCACCTATTACTACGCGTTGTACGTACACCCCGTGCGCTCACCGATGACAACCGGCACCGCCGGCTGGTGCTACGCGCCACTCGATGCCAACGCGATGCGCGCCGCCGCCGCCTGTCTCATCGGCAAGCACGATTTCACCGCATTCCGGTCGTCGGAGTGCCAGGCAAAAACGCCGGTCAAATATCTGCATCAGATCGACATCGTGGAGCAGGGCGACTTTATTCACTTCCGCTTTCGTGCGAACGCTTTTTTGCACCACATGGTTCGCAACCTGATGGGATGCTTTGTCGCAATTGGGCGCGGCAAGCATCCGGCCTCATGGATGGGCGAATTGCTCGAAGCGCGCGACCGCAAGCATGCGGCGCCCACTTTCATGCCCGATGGCCTCTATCTCGCCGAGGTCGGCTATCCTGAGCAATTCGCGGTGCCGGCCCCGCGACTGGGAAGTTACCCGTGGAGTGCGGTCTGGCGAAGGAACGAAGATGGAAAGTAAGGATTTGCATCGGACGAGAATCAAGTTGTGCGGGTTGTCGACGGCCGCCAGCGTCGATCACGCGGTCGCGCTCGGCGCCGATGCCGTCGGCTTCGTGTTCTATCCGAAAAGCCCGCGCGCGGTGACGGTGGCGCAAGTGGTGGAATTGGCGAAGCACGTGCCGCCGCTCGTCTCGGCAGTGGGATTGTTCGTCAACGCGGCGCCGGAGTGGATTCGCGAGGTGACATCGAACGTGCGCCTTTCGTTGCTTCAGTTTCACGGCGACGAAACCCCCGAACAGTGCGCGGCCTTAGCCGGGATTGCGGGTTTGCCCTGGTGGCGGGCCGTGCGCGTAGGCCCTGATGCGAGCGCAAGCGATTTGGTAGAATCGTCCCTTCAATATTCGGCAGCCAGCGGTTTGCTACTCGACACGCTTGTCGAGGGCTACGGTGGCGGTGGAAAGGTATTCAATTGGTCACTTATCCCAACAGATCTCGGGCATCGGGCCGTTTTGAGTGGTGGGTTGAACGCGCAAAACGTCCGTGAAGCCATCCGCCAAGTGCGTCCGTACGCAGTCGATGTCTCTAGCGGCATCGAAGTCGACGGCGCAAAGGGCGTGAAAGATCACGCCCGAATGGCGGCATTCGTGCGCGCGGTGCGCGAAGCGGATGCCGGATGATTTGACCGTGTCGAGGCGCTACGCCTCCACGTACCGAGAGAG
>NZ_JBAUSA010000478.1:0-5533 GCF_049581465.1 Caballeronia sp.
GCGCCGGACAGTCCGCCCGCAGCGTCCGACAACAACAGCGTGGCTGCAGGGGTAGCGAAGCCGGGCCTTACGCCCGGGTCCAAACCGATCGCAAAGCCTGATGCGACGCCGACGGGAATCCAGACCCAGGCGCAGACCCAAGCGCAGGCGAAAGCCGCGCTGAAACCTGCGGCCAAGCCGATCGCGCCACCCGCAATTGCAACGGCAGCGACCGCTCAAGCCACACCGGCGCCCAAGCCTTCCGCCAACACCACCGCTGCCGGCAACGTATCGGCTGCCGTCGCCAAGCCGAATCCGTCGTCATCGCCCGCTGGTAGCCGTTTCGTGCTGCAAATCGGTACTTTCGACCAGGACGGTCCCGCGCAGGATTGGGTTGGCAAGTTGAAGAATGCGGGAGTGCCCGCATATATCGAGCACAGGAAACAGGCGGACGGCTCGGTGCGCACGTTGCTGCGTGCAGGACCGTTCACCGACCGGGAGGCGGCATCGGCTGCGCTCGTGAAAGTACGCCTGGCTGGACTGGGCGGTGGCAACTCAGGCGGTAATTCAGGTAGTTCCGGAAATTCCGGCAACACGTCGGCGAACTAGCAGTCGATGTTTACCAGTTTCGACTATGCGGTGATGGCCGTGATCGGCCTCTCCGCCCTGCGCGGGATGTGGCGCGGGCTATTGGCCGAGGCGTTTGGCCTGGTCGGCTGGCTGGTGGCGTTTTTTGTAGCGACGCATTTTGTGGGATCCGTGGTGCCGTACATTCCGGCGCACTGGCCAGGCGGCGCGTTGACGCAATGGGTGATCGCGTTCCTGTTGATCGTTGCCGCCGTGCTCGTGCTGTCGAGTGTGGCAAGCGCTTTGCTGACGCGGGTGACCGAAGTGATTGGCCTGCGGGGTATCGACCGGTCACTCGGGCTTTTGTTCGGCGTCGTGAGAGGCGCAATTCTGGTAGTGATCCTGGTCGCCCTCGCTGGCTTGACCGAACTGCCACAACACGATTTCTGGCGTGACGCGTTGTTCCGGCCTGCGGCCGAACAAGGCGTGCGAGAACTTAAACCGTTGCTTCCCGATACGCTCGCCGCGTATGTGCGCACGCCGCCGGACGATTCAAGCGAATCTTCCCGGAGTAGCGCACAGTAGCGGTCTGGCGAGCTGTACGAGAACTTCGCGCGTCGCCCGGTGCAGACATTTGCAGGTAAAACCTGCCGGGCGCTGCACCTTCACGCCCTTGTGGACCCGTTTCGACTCTTTGAAGGACCATGCCATGTGCGGCATCGTAGGCGTAGTTTCCCAGACCCCCGTCAACCAGTTGATCTACGACAGCCTGCTGCTGCTGCAGCATCGCGGCCAGGATGCAGCCGGTATCGCGACGGCAGACGGTAACAACTTCCACATGCATAAAGCCAACGGCATGGTGCGCGACGTGTTCCGCACGCGCAACATGCGCAGCTTGCCGGGCAACGTGGGTATCGGCCAAGTGCGTTATCCGACGGCCGGCAATGCGGCGAGCGAGGAAGAAGCCCAGCCGTTCTACGTGAACGCGCCGTTCGGCATCATCCTCGCCCACAACGGCAACCTGACGAACTGGCCCCAGTTGAAGGAAGAGATGTTCCGGATCGATCGCCGGCACATCAATACCGCCTCCGACACAGAAGTCCTCCTCAACGTCTTCGCCCACGAATTGCAACTGGCCAGCTCCGGCCTGCAACTCGATCCTGCCGCGCTCTTCAAGGCGGTGAGCGGCGTGCATCGCCGGGTACGGGGTTCTTATGCAATCGTTTCCCTGATCGCCGGCTACGGTCTGGTTGCCTTCCGCGATCCGTTCGGCATTCGCCCGCTCGTGCTCGGCAAAATGGAAACGGCGACGGGCGTGGAATGGATGGTGGCGTCGGAATCCGTGGCGGTGGAAGGTATCGGCTTCGAGTTCGTGCGCGATGTGTTGCCGGGCGAAGCGATTTTCATCGATAACGACGGCAACTTGCACAGCCAGCAATGCGCCGAGAATCCCAGCCTGAACCCCTGCATTTTTGAACTCGTGTATCTCGCGCGTCCCGATTCGTGCCTCGACGGCGTACCGGTCTACAACGCGCGCCTGCGCATGGGCGATTATCTCGCCGAGAAGATCAAGCGCGTGCTGCCCGACGTCGCTATCGACGTGGTGATGCCGATTCCGGATTCATCGCGTCCCGCCGCCATGCAAGTGGCCGCGAAGCTTGGCGTGGAGTATCGCGAAGGTTTCTTCAAGAATCGTTATGTCGGCCGGACGTTTATCATGCCGGGCCAGGCGGTGCGCAAGAAGTCGGTACGCCAGAAGCTCAACGCGATGGCGATCGAGTTCAAGGGCAAGAATGTGCTGATCGTCGACGATTCCATCGTGCGCGGAACCACATCGCATGAAATCGTGCAGATGGCACGCGATGCCGGCGCGGCCAAGGTGATTTTTGCGTCCGCTGCGCCGCCGGTGAAGTTCCCGAACGTGTACGGCATCGATATGCCCACGCGTGGCGAACTGGTCGCGCATGGCCGTACGGACGAGGAAGTGGCGCGCATGATCGGTGCCGATCACCTGGTCTATCAGGATGTGGACGATTTGAAGCAGGCGATTCGCGACATCAACCCGGCGCTCGGCGAGTTCGATGCATCGTGTTTCGATGGCAAGTACGTCACGGGTGACATCACGACCGAATATCTCGATCGGCTGGAATCGGCGCGTCTTACACCGCAAGCCCAGTCGGATCGCGACGCGGCAAGTGAAGCCATGGATGGTGGCGTGGCACGCTCGCAATTGCACCTGCAATTGTCGGTGGAGTGAAAAGCTCAAGGTAGCCACGCAGGAAAGCCGTGATAGGATTGGATTTGCGTCGATTTGAGATCAGCTTGCGGACGCGAGTCAGGGTGAACAGCTAGACGGTTTTAGCTCAAGCCCAAGGCCCGAAACAGCTAAAGCGAACCGGTGGGAAGTGAGGTTCCCCCACTGGCGACGCTACAGCCTTTCCGCAATTAGCCCGCTCATGCTGACGCAGAAGCGGGCTTTTTTGCGTCCCGGGAATGGACTTGTCCTATCGGCTGGATGATTAGTGGGCCAAGCGGCTGGCTAATCGGCTAGCCGGTCGGCTTCGAAGCTGCCCGCCGGACGCTTTCAGCGAAACACACGTATTAACCGGACCTAATGGACCACAAGAACATGGACGAAAACTTCAACTTCGATACGCTCGCCGTCCGCGCCGGTACGCTGCGCAGCGATTTCAACGAACACTCGGAAGCGCTTTTCCTGACATCGAGCTTTGTGTTCGAAAGCGCCGCGCATGCCGCGGAAAGCTTCAAGAACGCCGAGGAAGCGTACACCTATTCGCGCTTCACCAATCCGACCGTCGCGATGTTCCAGAAGCGTCTCGCCGCGCTTGAGGGGGGCGAGGCGTGCATGGCGACGGCGTCCGGGATGGCCGCGATCATGTCGGTGGTGATGTGCTCCATGCAGCAGGGCGACCATTTGGTCAGCTCGAAGAGCCTGTTTGGATCGACGGTCGGCATGTTTTCGCAAATCTTCCCGAAATTCGGCATCACGACAACGTTCGTCGATGCTACCAATCTGGACGAATGGCGTGCCGCTGTGCGACCGGAAACGAAGATGTTTTTCCTCGAAACGCCGTCGAACCCGCTGACTGAGATTGCGGATATCGAGGCGATCGGGAAGATTGCGAAGGAAGTGGGGGCGTTGTTCGTCGTCGACAACTGTTTTTGCAGCCCGGCGTTGCAACAGCCGCTCAAACTGGGTGCCGATGTCGTCATGCATTCCGCCACCAAGTTCCTCGATGGCCAAGGGCGCGTGCTGGGCGGCGCGCTGGTTGGGTCGAAGCAGTTCATCATGGAAAAGGTGTTTCCGTTCGTGCGCAGCGCCGGACCTACATTGTCGGCTTTTAACGCGTGGGTCTTGCTGAAGGGCATGGAAACGCTGTCGTTACGCGTGGAAAAGCAGTCGGCGAATGCGCTTGAACTGGCGCGCTGGCTGGAGACGCATCCGGCGATTGAGCGCGTGTTTTATCCGGGGCTCGAATCGCATCCGCAATATGCAATCGCGAAGAAGCAGCAGAAGGCGGGCGGAGCGATTGTGTCGTTCGAGTTGAAGGGCGAGACGCGAGAAGCGCAGCGCGCTAACGCGTGGAGAGTGATCGATGCAGTGAAGATTTGTTCGATCACGGGCAATCTCGGCGATACACGCACGACGATTACGCATCCATCGACAACCACGCACGGACGGCTCACGCCGGAAGTGCGCGAGGAGGCGGGGATTCGGGAAGGGTTGATCCGGTTGGCGGTGGGCCTGGAGAATCCCGGCGATATCCGCGCGGATCTGGAACGTGGGTTGAATGGGTGAGTAGGGAAGGCCGGGACTTCGAGGTTGGGTTCCAGCCGGGCCTGAGTGGCAGAGGGGTGGTGCGATTTGCTGCGATTCCTCAAAACCCCCCAACCGCACCCTCAACCCTCCATCCCCCCGGCGCCATCCCAAACCGCCGCGTAAACGCGTGATTAAACGCACTCTGATCAGAAAACCCCACATCCAGTGCAATATCAGAAAGCGGCCGCCTTGGATCGTTGAGCAATAAAACCGCCGCATCAAGCCTGAGCCGTTGCAAATACCGATGTGGCGTTTCGCCGAACGCCTCGACAAAAAGCTGGTGAAAGCGCCGCAGTCCCAACCCGCAATGCGCTGCGAGATCCGCAACCACAAGCGGCTGGGCAATACGCGCCCGCATCCACGCATCGATGCGGGCAAAATCCAGACGACGAACATCGGGCGGCGCCTCGCCCAACAGCAACGCTTCGCACAACTGCGTTGCCGCATGCCACGCAAAGCGCTTCGAATCGCGGGCATCGAGCGCGATCTGCCGGACCAGTCGCGTCACGTCCAAACCAACAGAAATCGGCCGCGCCCGTTCAAAATACCCTTCGGGCACAGCGACCGACGCGCTCGGCAAGTCCAGGACCAATTGGCGGTTTTCAGTCGCCACAGAAGAATACTCGTGCCGCGCGCCGGCCGGAATAATCCACGCGCCGCGACAATCAATCCGCCGTTCGACGCCGTCCACGCTCATGTCCATGGCGCCATCGAGTCCGAGCACGACCTGATGGAAATCGTGCACGTCCGACGCCTCCACCGCGCCGTATCGACGCAGGGAGACAGCCGGACCGGCATACACCAAACTCATGAGCGTTTCGACTTAAACGTCCAGCAATTCCACTTCGAACACGAGCGTCGCGTTCGGGGGAATCACGCCACCCGCACCACGCACGCCGTAGCCGAGTTGCGGCGGGATGGTCAGCTTGCGCTTGCCGCCTACTTTCATGCCCTGCACGCCTTCGTCCCAGCCCTTGATGACCATTCCGCCGCCGAGGACGAACGCGAACGGGTCATTGCGGTCGTGGCTCGAGTCGAACTTCTGGCCGTCCGTCAGCCAGCCGGTGTAGTGCACGCTGACAGAATTACCGGCAACGGCTTCCGCGCCTTCGCCGACCGTCAAATCTTCATACTTGAGCCCTGAAT
>NZ_JBAUSA010000479.1:0-8455 GCF_049581465.1 Caballeronia sp.
GATGCACGGTTGAATGGTCGACCGAAATTCCGCGCTCCGCCATCATCTCTTCCAGATGTCGAAGGCTCAGCGGATACGCCACATACCAGCGCACACACGTCAGGATCACATCGAGCGGATAGTGCAAGCGCTTGAGCACCCGTGCCACGGCTGATTTCAGAGTCGTCATTAAGCGTCCGGTAGTTCGTATTGCCAGGGCACATGATACTCGTCGCTTACTGCGACAAAGCCGGAATTCAACGCAAATGGCCAGCACGGCCCTTCAGCTAATTTTTGCCGCAGGTGTCGGCCATGTTGGGAGTGCACTTTACGAAGCCAGTCACGATCACAGGCGGGACCGTTTTTCCCTTCGACAGCGCGTCCAAAGCCTTGATTGCCTGATAACCCATCTGATACGGACTCTGCCCGACCTGATAGTCGCTCAGGCCATCCCTGAGCAACGGCATCTGCGGAGGAAACGCGTCACCCATCGAAATGACCAGGTCCTTAGAGTCAACGCGCGCCTTGACGCGGGTCACTGCAGCCCGATAGGCCGACGGTGCATACTGCGCCCAGCCACCGACCGCAATGAACGCGTTGAGTTTCGGGTTCGCGGTCAGCACATCGTTGAGTTGCTGGGCCGCGAGACTCACGTTGTCATTGTTGTAGACCGGACACCCGTTGGGCTCCGTCCAGCCATTCTGGCCCGTAAGACGGCCGATTGAACCAGCCTTGCTTGCCCCTCCCAGCGTGTCACGAATACCCTGAACACGCTGGTCGAGATTTAGCGAACCGGCCGTGCCGCTCTGGATACAAACGGAGCCGCCCTTCGGCTTGAGTTCGACAACCTTCTTCGCGAGTTCCACGCCGAACTGATAATTATCGGTTCCGATAAAGGTAGAGCGCAGCTTGTAGTCTTCAGGCAGCAGGTCGGCATCGAAAGTCACGATCGGGATATTTCGGTTCTTCAGACGTTCCAGCGTCCGTGCCATCGATTTCGGGTTGGCCGCAGACACTGCGATCCCATCCACTCCACGGCTGATCACGTCGTTCAACACCTGAATCTGCTGACCCTCATCGACGACTGATGGTCCGACGTAGTAGCACGTGTCGCCGAGCTCTTTCGCGGCGGCCTCACAGCCATCCTTGATCGGTGCGCTGAATACGTCGTTGACTGTCTTCACCACGACAGCGAACGTCTTTGCCGATACGTCGGTTGCCCCGCTGCAGGCGACGACGCCTAAAAGGCCGGCTATCATCGCATGGGCGATATTGCTTGAGGTTGAAGTTTTCATGATGCGTGTCTCCCGATCGTTATGTGTGATTGACTGACTACTCTGTATTGCCCGCAAGGACGGCTGGTTGCGTCGAACCATCAGGACCTAAGGGCCCGAAAGCGCTCGAGCAACACCGCAAAGAGAATGAACGCGCCGACGAAAAGCCCCTGCCAGAACGGGTTGACACCGGCGAGCAATAGCGCGTTTCGGATAACTTCAAGTAGCAGGGAACCGATCACTGCACCGATCGCCGACCCGAATCCGCCCAGCAGATTCGCTCCGCCGATCACCGTGCCGGCGATAACCTGCAGCTCCAGACCTTGGCCGAGCGCATTGGTCGCGGCGCCGAGCCAGCCGACCAGGAAGAGCGCCGTCAGACCCGTAATCGCGCCGACCAGCATGTAGACCGAGACCTTGATAGCATCGACCGGAATGCCCGTCATCCGGGCAGCTTTTTCATTCCCGCCGATCGCTCGGACATAGCGGCCCCAGCGAGTCATGTGCAGCACGAACTGCATAGTGGCGGCCAGTAGCAGCACGGCCCACAGCACATTCGGCAAACCAAGCAATTTGCCGCTGCCGAGCGCCAGCAGCGTCGGGCTCGCGGGTCCAAAGTCATACACGACCTGGTTGTTGGTCACGACAAGCGTCAAGGCGCGTGCCATGCTCATCATCGCCAGTGTCACGATGAACGGCGGCAGCTTCAGATAGGCGATAAACAGGCCATTTACCAGGCCGACGAGCGCGCCGGCAATCAGCACCGAGCCAACACCAAATGCGAACGAATGTCCCGCGCTGAAGACCAGCCCCAACGTCACGCCAGTGAGTCCAAGCGTAGAACCCACGGAGATGTCGATCCCGCCCGTCATGATGACCGGCGTCATTCCTATTGCAATGAGCGCGGTAAAGCAGAAGTTGTTCGCGATGTTCGAGATATTGTTGCCGGTGAGGAAGTTTGGCGCGATCGTGCCTACGATCGCGCCGATAACGACGACGGCAATCAGAATCCAGAACTCCTGGCTATGTGCGACGGCGGACAGTGGCGAGCGCTCGCGGGCGTTGAGAACGGTCTCGAGGTCCGCGGCATTGAGCGGCTGTTGTGGGTGTGCGTGTCTCATGTATTTATTCTCCGGCAATCAGGCTGACGCTTTCGCGCCGGTAATAAGCGCCGTCACTTCTTCGGGCGAGGTGTCTGCAATGGGCTTGTCTGCGACTTTGCGTCCACGCCGCATCACGATGATGCGATCGCAGATCTCGAATACGTCAGTCATTCGATGTGAGATCAGCACGATGGACGTGCCTTGGTCGCGCAAGCGCCGGATCAACGCGAGGACCTCCGTGATCTGCCGCACCGAGATGGCTGCAGTCGGCTCGTCCATCAAGACGATCTTCGAGCGTGACAGGCGCGTCCGCGCGATCGCCACCGCCTGACGTTGGCCGCCCGACATGCGCATCACGAGGTCGCGCGAACGTGTCTCGGTTTTCAGTTCCTTGAACAATTCGCCTGCGCGCTTGCGCATCGCTGCGTGGTCGAGTATCCGGAATGGCCAGATTCCCCGCATCAGTTCTCGACCCAGAAATACGTTCGCGGACGCGCTCAGGTTGTCGCAGAGCGCGAGGTCCTGGTACACGACCTCGACGCCCTCATGGCGTGCTTGTGCGGGGTCGCCAAGGTGAACCTGCTTGCCATCGAGGAGATACTCGCCACCGCTCGGTGCGTGATTGCCACCAATGATCTTGACGAGGGTGGACTTCCCCGCCCCGTTGTCACCCATCAGGCCGACAATCTCGCCCCGTTCGATGGTGAGGGACACGCCATCGAGCGCCCGGATAGCGCCGAAATGACGAGAAATATTACGTAGTTCTAATAGCATGATGGACGTCTCCTGATTCTTTCTTTGGCCGGCCGCTCGTCTTCTATCGGGCCGTTCCGCTTCGGGATTCTTCAAACGATTGAGCGTGGCGGCTACGGTGTTCAGCCACAACGGCGCGTGCGCCATGCAACACAGCCAGCCAGCCGTGCTGGCACCAGCGCAGATCGATTGCCCGCCCGGTCTCGGCGACGGGCGAATGGTTCACGATGAGCTCCCGCAATGTTTCTCTCGGAAAGCTGTCCATATCGAGCACGCCGCCGCCCAGCACGACGGTGGCCGGCGAGACCATCGCCACGGCCACACCCACCGCGAACGCCTGGTAGCGGACGAAGAGCGCCAGTTCACCGGCCAATGGCGGGTTGGTTTCGGCCGCGCGAAAGATGCCGTCGATTGCAACGCCGTAGCGCTCAGCGATCTCCTGGAGTGCCCGCCCTGACGCGTAAGCTTCAAGGCAATCCGTGCGCGTGCCTTCAAGTACCTGTCCTTGCCCGTAGAAGGGCATCAGCCCGATTTCCAAGGCCCATCCCGCGCCGCGGAAAGGCTTGCCACCGTCCATAAAGGCTGCGCCGATGCCCGTGCCGAAAAAAATACCAAGCACATGGTCTTCGTCTTGCGCCGCGCCGGCCAGAACTTCGCCGGTCAGAGCGAGCACCGCATCCCGTTCGAGCAGAACCGGACTGCCAACCAGCTGACTGAGCTCAGTGCCAAGACGCCGGCCGTTGAGGCTCATGATGTTCGCGGAATAAAGAATGTGGTCATCGTCCGTGTCGATGAAACCCGGCACAGCCGCGACGATCGCCTGTGGCCGCACGCCCGACGCCTCGATCACAGTTTCGACCATCCGCCCGAGCGCCTGAACCGGATCACCGGCTCTAAGCGCGTCGGTCGAAAAAAGCTTGCGAAACGCCAGTGGCCGACCAGCGAGCGAGTAGCCGAATTTGATGTTGGTGCCACCGATATCGATGACGAGAACCGGTTCGTCACTCAGCGGCATTTGATATGGCAGCGAGGATGTCACGAGCGCCTCCGCATCGGTTCGAGGAACGCCTGCAAGGCCTGTTGAAATTCGGTGACGTATTTCTGACGGCTGACCGTTTTAGACGTGATTAAACGGAATTGCGAGCCTGGGATGAGGCCGTTGAGCGTCTGGGCGATCTCGACGGAGTGGACAAAATCCTGGCCATTGGCGATCACCAGCGCCGGAAGATCCAGGCTCCCCATCTCGGCGCGGGCAACTCCCGGTCCTTGCGCGGGAATCCGGCTGAGCAGCGCCACAGTCGACGTCAGGTCGCGCTTAAAAAAACCGCGCATGGACGCCGCGCTGTCGGGTGATACCGCTTCAACTTCGCGCAGACGCGGCGATTCGTCAAGACGCTTCACCCCTTCGTCGGGCCCATACTCGGCGAGCAATGCAGCTACATCTTGATAGATTCTCAAGGCCTTCGGAGCTTGTTCGTCCACCCACGCCGGCCGGGCCAGAATAAGGCCGGCGGCGCGCTCCGGATAGCGCGCCGCGAGACGCAGCGCGATTGCAGCGCCAAGCGATATCCCTCCCACTACAGCTCGCTCGACGCCCAGGTCGTCGAGCAACGCAATCGCATCGCGGGCGAACTGTGCGATCGTGATTGCCTGCACATCGCCCAGTCGGGAAGCGCCGTGACCCCGGCACTCGAGCGTAATGCGCCGGATGCCATTCATCGAGGGAAAGACCTCGGCCGGCTGGTTCCGGTCGGCACCCAAACCGTGTTGCCACAACACAGGGAAACCCTGTCCCTCATCGACGTAGGCAAGGCAGCATCCATCATGCGTTTTAAAAGTGCCTCCGCTCATGGTGTCTCATCCCGGATGATTGACGCCAGATAGGCCGCGACACCCGGCGCATCGTCCTCTGCAAAGTTATGACCCACCAGCGGACCCTCGTAGCCCACTTCTTTCATCCGGGCAACGAAAGCAGGCAGGTCCACCGCACCCTTTCCAGCGGGAACCACAACGCCGTTGCTATCGATGTCTTTTGCGTGGACCAGGAAGAGACTGCCGCCCAGAAGGTCCGCCGCCTCGGCAACGATTTCGTGTTGGCGATATTGCGCTTCAGGTGGCAGCAGGTTCGCGGCGTCCAGAACGATGCCCAGACGTCTCGAGCCCACTTCATCAAGAATCTTGCGGGCGAGCCGCGCGTTTCCAATCACGTTGCCCGGTTCCGGTTCAATACCGAGAACAAGATTGAATTGCTCCGCCACGATCAGTGCAAAGTCGAGTTCTTCGCGAAGAGCTGACCATGCCGCCTTCGAGTCATTTTCAGGATGGGCGTGCCACATATTCGAGGCATCGCGCGAACCTGTACAGAGCGTCACCAGCGACACGTTCATGTCGCGCGCAGCTCGCATCACATTGGCAAAACCGAGCCGGTCCCGTTGACGGTGTTCGACGTCAGGGTGTGCCATGTTGTAGGTGCCGGACAGCGCACAGAGCGTGACACCCGCTTCTCGAGCACCATGCGCGATGCTTGCGCCAATGCTCTCGGGAAGCTCAGCAGGCAAAGGCGCAAGACCGGCACAAGAGAGGTTGAACTGGACGGCGGAAAATCCGTCCTTGCGAATCCGGGCAAACAGCTCGCCCGGATATTTGGCCGCGTATGTACGGGCAAAGACTCCCGGTGTCATCACAGTTTGCCCTCGACGTCGGCGAGTCTGACCGGCTTGCCGGTCGCGACGGACTGAGCGGTCGCAACCATCGCCCGCACGGAGGCAATGCCGTCGTCAATCGTCGCGCCGCGCATCGGCGCGTCGTCGAGAATCGTGTCGGCAAAGCCCTCGAGCTGACGCCGGTAGAAGTGACCGTCAGCGCCCAGCGGCCGCCGCCAGGACGCATCCCTTTCGGAGAAGATGTCGACTTCGGACGATTTGAAATACCAGGGGTTGTACGTCTTCGCGATGACGCTGCCGTTTTCACCGTAGAGCTGAAGACCTTCGTGCCAGTCCATTCGCACTGCGATAGTCAGGTCGAGATGCCCGGCCGCTCCGTTCGCGAACGTGACGTCGACGAACCACGAATATGCGCCGAACTTCTCGGTCAGGCGCGCGCTCACTTCCACAATGTCACCGCAAAGAAACCGCGCGGTGTCGAACAGATGGCTGCCGTGGGCAAGCATGAAATACCGGCGCAAGTCGGCCTTCGGGTTCTCGCCTGGTTTGAGGGCGCTCTTGCTGAGAATCGGCAGCGGCTGAACGGCATCCGTCACGGTGTATCGATGTGTCGAGTCGCAATACCACGCCTTGAGCGCGAGAATCTCGCCCATCTCGTCCCGCACGAAGTCACGCGCCTGTTCGAGCCCCACGTCAAAGCGCTTCATGTGCCCCACTTGGAGGAGCTTGCCTGAACTGCGGACAGCACGTCCCAGCGCTTCGACTTCTTCGACGGCGACTCCAATCGGCTTCTCACAGAGAACGTGCTTGCCTGCCGCGAGCGCACGCCGCGATGCCTCGACGTGAAAGAGATCGGACGTAGCGATGATCACCGCATCCAGTTCCGGGTCGGCGAGCATGGCGTCATAGTCCAGGAACGTGCGAGTTGGCTCATAGGTGGCGCCCATCCGTTGGACGAGATCCTCAGCCACATCGCAAATCGCATGAAGTTCCGCGTTGCGTGCCTTGACGCACGACTCGAAATGCGCGAACTGGGCAATGGGTCCGCAGCCCAACACGCCAACTTTCAGTCGGCGAGAATCTTTCTTGTTCATGGCGAGTCCAGAGAAAAGTAGATAAATAGAAAATGGCAGTCTTAGTCACGAGTGCCGCGATTTTTCAACCGATCGAGCAGCACTGCCGCAAGGAGAATTGCGCCGCGCACAAGGTACTGATAGAACGCGTCGATGTTCAGAAGATTCATCACGTTCTCGACCGTTCCCATGATCAGAACACCGATCACGACGCCGGAAATCGTTGCCCGACCACCGAGCAGCGATACACCTCCGAGCACGCAAGCGGAGATGACATTGAGTTCGAAGCCCTCAGCGGCGTTCGGCTGACCAGAGGTAATCCGCGACGCCAGAATGACCCCGGCGAGGGCTGTCACCGCACCCTGCACGAGGAAAATGATGACCCGCGTCAGATCTACATTGATGCCGGCCAGGCGTGACGCTTCGGGATTGCCACCGATTGCCAGCGTGTTACGACCGAATATCGTGTTGTTGAGCATCACGCCGAAGACGACAAAACAAATCAGGGTGACCCAGATCGGCAATGAAATGTCGAACAGGGACATGCTTCCCAACGCGATAAAACTTTCCGATGAAACGCCTACCGCTTGTCCGTGCGACACAATGAACCCAAGACCACGGACGATTTCCATCGTTGCAAGCGTTGTGATCAACGGATTGATTCGCAGATAAGCAATCACCGCTCCATTCACAAGCCCGATCGCGCAACCTGCGACAACCGCGGCCGCAACGGCAAGGACGGCACTTCCCGTCGCGTTCAAAACCATGGCGCACAGAACGCCGGCAAAGGCCACCGTGGAGCCGACGGAAAGGTCAAAATCGCGTGCCGCAAGACAGAACATCATCGTGCACGCGACCATGCCAATCTGTGAGACCGATAGTGCAAGGCCTAACATGTTGTCGATCGAAAAAAAGTGATCGACGCCGAGCGACATCGTCAGGAACATGACGATGAAAATAAGAACAAGACTGTATTCAGCAAGCTGTTCGCGCCAGCGCCATTTATCCGCGTGTATGTGGCTTCCCGGATTCACGCCGCTTCCCGAGCGGGTCCCGGCAAGGTTTTCGTTTGCTTCCATGTCAGACTCCAATTCCAAATGAGCGCCTAGCTCTAAAAGTCGTTGTCCTGCGTGCTCTTGAGGGACATGCTGTGACGCGCGTTCTGCTTTTCAGGCAAGCGCTTTGTGCTAGGACGGTGTGTCATGAGCCAGCGCGAGTTCAAGGACGTTGTGCTCGTTGGCGACATCGCGGCTCAACTCCCCTGCTATGCGGCCTTCCCGCATGACGATCACGCGGTCCGAGACCCCAAGAACCTCAGGAAGCTCGGAGGACACCATGACGATTGCGCAGCGGCGTTCGGCCAACTGGTAGATCACGTTGTAGATGTCGTGCTTCGCACCCACGTCGATGCCACGCGTGGGCTCGTCGAGGATCACGACTTTCAGGTCAGGCTCCGCGAGCCAGCGTGCCAGGATCACCTTCTGCTGGTTGCCACCCGAAAGAAACCGGATCTTCCGCGCTCGGCTCGGCGTTTTGATTTTCAGTAGGCTGATGAATCGCTCTGCGGTTTGCGCCTCCTTCTTCCTGTTGAGCAGAAATCCGGCTCGCGC
>NZ_JBAUSA010000480.1:0-1894 GCF_049581465.1 Caballeronia sp.
CCCTGCCTTCCCAACTGCTCGAGCGGCGCTACGACGTAGTCAGCGCCGAGCGCACGGCGGCGGCGGCCAACGCGAACATCGGCGTTGCAGAAGCCGCGTTCTATCCGTCACTGACGTTCTCGGCCGAGGGCGGTTTCGCGCACAACACGTTGGCGCATCTGTTCACGGTGCCAAGCCGCTTCTGGACGCTCGGCCCCGAACTCGCAGAAACGATTTTCGACGCCGGTGCGCGCAGGGCCGCGGTACACGGAGCGCGCGCGACATACGATGAAGACGTCGCAAACTACCGGAACACGGTGCTGACAGCGTTCCAGAGCGTGGAGGACAGCCTGTCGTCGATGAATCACCTGCGGGCGCAGGAAAGCGCGTTCACGAAAGTGCTAGACAGCAGTAGCCGCCTGTTCGCGAGCGAACAGGCGCAGTTCAATGCAGGCGCGGCGAGCCAGCAGAGCGTGCTGACACAACGGCTCACCTTGATCCAGGCGGAGCAGAGTGTGCGCGACACGCAGGCGCTGCTCGCCGAGAGCAACGTACAGTTGGTCAAGAACCTGGGTGGCGGCTGGCAGCGCAATGACGCGGAGGTCGCGTCAGTACCGGCTGCTGCTTCATCGCCTGCTTCGCCGTCGCCAGTACCCCCTGCGTCGGAGCAGCCCGCCGACTGACCTACATGCTGTTCCATACGTCGTGGCATGCCGCGCAACCCGCGTGTGCAGGCCTCAAGCAAGAACGGAGTTCTCATGAAGTCACGTCCTCGGCGCGCGTCGCTGTCGTATCTGTGCCTGATCGTACTCGCCGCCTGCTCGAAAACCGCGCCGCCGCCTCCGCCGCCACAGGTTGCGGTGGTGAAGGTGCAAATGCAGTCGGTGCCGCTGGAGCGCCAGTTCGTCGGCCGGCTTTCGGCTTACTACAGCGCAAATGTCACGGCCCGCGTGTCCGGCGTACTGCTGCGGCGCAACTACACAGAAGGCTCGCAGGTTCGCGCGGGGCAACTCCTGTTCGAGATCGATCCGGTCTTTTACCGCGCGCAGCTCAATAACGACATCGCGCTGCTGGCCGAGGACCAGGCCACCTACGTGAACGACCACATCACCGCCGAGCGCAATCGCAAGCTGCTGCCGGTCGGTTCGGTTTCGCAGCAGACCGTCGACAATTCCGATGCCGCCGAACGCAGCGCGGCGGCCAAGGTAAAGGCCGACGAAGCATCTGTCGAGAGCGCACGGGTGTCGCTCAACTACACACGCGTGAGCTCGCCGATCACCGGCATCGCCGGACAACAGCAGGTGACGGCGGGCGCGGTGGTCGGTACCAGCACGTCCGACACGGGCGGCGGCGGCACGCTGCTGACGACGGTCCAGCAGATCGACCCCATGTACGTGAACTTCACGATCAGTTCCGCCGATCTGGCGACACTGCAGGAGTCCCAGAGCACCGGCTCGGTCAATCTGCAGCAGCAGAACCAGACCCCGGTGCAGATCGGGTTGCCCAATCGTACGTCGTACGGCACAGCAGGCACGCTCGATTTCTCCGACGTAACGGTGAATGCGGCGACCGGCGCGATCAATCTGCGTGCGCTCGTCGCGAACCCGCAGCGGCGTCTGCTGCCCGGCATGTATGTGACGCTGACTGTCGACTTCGGCCGGCGGAACAATGTGTTCCTGATTCCTCAGCAGGCACTGCAGCGCGACACGGTCGGCGCATACGTGATGGTGGTCGGCGCGAATGGCAAGGCGGCGCGCAAGGACGTCGATGCGAACGATAGCCTCGGCAACAACTGGGTCGTGACACGCGGGCTGGCAGACGGCGACGAGGTCATCGTGACGGGTGTGCAGATGGCGCGGGACGGGGCGGCGGTGAAGACCGTCGAGTGGCAGCCGCCCCCGCCGCCTTCAGGTGC
>NZ_JBAUSA010000481.1:0-1604 GCF_049581465.1 Caballeronia sp.
GTATTGGGGCAAGGTGCGAGCGCTGTGCTGCCAGTGGAGATTCACGGTGACGCGGCTATTTCGGGGCAGGGTGTCGTCATGGAGACGATGAACCTTTCGAATACCCGAGGCTACGGCACAGGCGGCACGATCCATGTGATCGTGAATAACCAGGTCGGCTTCACCACTTCCCACCCGGAAGACGCCCGCTCGTCGTTCTATTCCTCCGACATCGCCAAGATGATCGAGGCGCCGATCCTGCACGTGAACGCCGACGACCCTGAGGCAGTTATTGCCGCAACGCGGCTGGCAATCGATTTCCGTGCGACGTTCAAGAAGAGCGTCATGATCGATCTGGTTTGCTTCCGCCGCCATGGTCACCAGGAACAGGACACGCCGAACATCACGCAACCGTTGATGTATCGCTCCATTGCGGCCCACCCAGGTGTGCGCGCCCTTTATGCAAAGAAGCTGGTGGACGAACGCGTTGTGACGACGGAAGGCGTGGAGAAGTACATCCATGACTACCGTGAACATCTTGACGCTGCGCAAGCCGCCGAAGCGAAGAAGCCCGTCGATCAAAAGAGTGACGAGGTGAGCTGGCCGCAACTGCTTGATGGCAACGTCGGCCGAATCTATTACGCGGCACCCTTGCCAGACCTTGTTCAAAAACTCGCACTCAAGATCTCAAGCGTTCCCGACCAGTACTCGCTGCATCCGCTCGTTTCTAAAGTCATGACTGCCCGTCGCGAGATGGCGGAAGGCAAGCGGCCTCTCGACTGGGGCATGGGCGAGCATATGGCCTACGCCTCTCTTCTCTCCGCGGGTATCGACGTGCGCTTGAGCGGGCAAGACAGTGAACGCGGTACGTTCAGTCATCGTCACGCGGTACTTCACGATCAAAAGCGGTCGGTGCGGGGAGACGGCACGTACATCCCGCTGGACAATGTGTCGGAGACCCAGGGACGATTTTCGGTTACCAACTCGATCCTGTCGGAATCGGCGGTTCTGGGCTTCGAGTACGGGTACTCGATTGTTCGACAAAACGCACTCGTATTGTGGGAAGCGCAGTACGGCGACTTCGCGAACGGGGCGCAGGTTGTTATCGACAACTTCCTGTCCGCAGGCGCTGCCAAGTGGGGACAACACAGTGGTGTAACCATGCTGCTTCCGCATGGTCAGGACGGGCAAGGTCCGGAACACGCGTCGGCCCGCCTTGAGCGCTACCTGCAACTGTCGGCAGAGGACAATTGGCGGGTTGTTCAGCCCACCACGCCGGCTCAGATTTTCCATCTGTTGCGGATGCAGGCAGTGCTCCAGGACCGCGTTCCGCTTGTTGTGATGACGCCAAAGTCACTTCTGCGGCACCCGGAGGCTGTCAGTAGCCTCGAGGATCTCGCGCGCGGCCGATTCAACGAGATTCTTGCCGAATCGCCTACAGAGGAAGCTGCGTCCAAAGTCGACCGGGTCATCCTGTCTTCTGGTAAGGTCTACTACGAACTCCTGGAGCGTCGGCGTAAGTCCAACAAGGACAATATCGCGTTGATTCGCGTTGAACAGTTGTATCCGTTTCCCGCGAAGCAGATCAGTTCAGAGCTTGCGCGCTATCCGAATCTGAAGGAAGT
>NZ_JBAUSA010000482.1:0-1655 GCF_049581465.1 Caballeronia sp.
CTGATTGCTTCGCACATGAGGAGCCTCTCCGGCGTCGCGACTGAAATGAACAGCGAGCAGTCGAGCGTGGCAGCGGCCGCTACGCTCGATTTCCTGGCGGCGTGCCTGGTGCGTCGTGCGCAACGCTGGACCGAATCGGGCGACCCGAGACTCACGCCGATGATGCGGGCGCAGGCGCTGAGTTTTATTGAAAGCAATCTGGCCGATCCCAATCTCGGCGCGGCGACCCTGTGCGCCACGCTCAAGATTTCGCGCACGGCGTTGTATGAATTGTTTGAGCCGCTGGTTGGCGTGGCCGAGTATGTGCGCACCCGCAGGCTAAACGAGGCCATGCGCCGCCTCGAATCGCCGATGCATGCCCGCGACTTCGTCAGCACGATCGCGTGCGCGGTGGGCTTCCGGAGCGAATCGACCTTCAACCGCACGTTCAAGGAACACTTCGGCTGCACGCCCACGCAAGCGCGCGAAGTGGGCGCGTCGAAGATAGCGGGAACGCCCGGCGTCGCCGAAGCCGGCCGCCGGTTCCGCGACCAGCACTCCATTGCCGCCCAGACCGACGCGATCGTCCGGCGGCTAGGCGCGCAGTGAAGGCCGGACAGGTTTGAGTCTGCACTCGAACAATTTGAGGGGAAACAACGGACAGAATGAGAGTGCGGTGCACGCAACGCCTAGCATCATGTGCGGCGGTTTGACCGGAGTGGTCGAGCCAGCCTGCGCGTAGGAGGGAACGCACGACGAAACCACCGTCTGGAGGGGACGGGGCATCGCGGCAAGTGCGGGGAGCCAAGGACTGAGAGAGAAGCGTCGCGATGATCTCGACAGAACGCTTCAAGCCGACGCGCCGCGTCAGCAGCATCCCGCTGCGTTGCGCGTTGGTATCAAATTCAAATAAAAATAAGAGGGGACCACCATGTTGCTGCTTGCTTTCTTCAAAACGGAAACCGTCATCGGCCGACTCTTCAAGACGAGTGTGTGCGGGCTGGCGGCCATCGTCTTGTATCTTGGCTTGACGGCGCAGCCGTCATCGAGCGTGCTCATTGCCGTGTCGTTGTCCATGCTTGCCCTGCTTTTCGTGCATGGCGTTGTCCACAGCCGACGCGTGTCACCAACGTCGGCTGTGTGTGTGGCGGATATCCTTGAGAGCGAGCGGCGGATTCGCGTGATTGGCGGCGGTATCGAACTAACGCTCAACCTGGCATCGCGCACGCTCACCGTCAGGCACATGCCAAAGCATTTTATTTCCGCCGATGCCCCCGGCGAATTCCATCGCCTGCGCGCTGGCCGCTTCGACTGGCCGTTCCAGGGGCGCGCTGCTGCGTATGACGCAGGTTCGACAGGCCCTGATGAAGCGATCGCATCTCACGAGCCCGCGAACGCCATGCGCTGGGGCGGCAAGGCAGGCGCAAAAGACTCGTCCATGCGTTCTACAGACGGCGACAGGCTCGGCGGACATCCGGCTGGACCGCTCAGCCTGCGTGAAATTCGGGTTCAATGGCTCCATCCGGGCCATGGGGAGCGCTTGTTATTTACGACGGTCGGTCCCGCATCGAAATATGAAGCCCTGGAAGGTGCGTTTGCCGTTTTTGCCGAGTGGATTGAGGAGGACGACGAGGCGCGACGGGCTATCGAACGCCGCCAGCAAGCGGAAGCCTGGC
>NZ_JBAUSA010000483.1:0-3830 GCF_049581465.1 Caballeronia sp.
ACACCTGAATATATCGGCAAGAAGATCGAGTCGTACGAGATGAAGATGGTGGCGATCGTCGTGCTGCTGACGCCGTTGCTCGTGCTGGCCGGTACGTCGATTGCCGTATTGACTGCGGCGGGCACAGCGGGGATCGCAAACCCCGGGCCTCACGGCTTCTCGGAGATTCTCTACGCCTATAGCTCTGCCTCCAACAATAACGGCAGCGCGTTTGCCGGCCTGACTGTCAGCACGCCGTTCTACAACATCACGACTGGCATTGCGATGTGGTTCGGCCGCTTCGGTTCGATGATTCCGGTGCTGGCAATCGCTGGTGCATTGGCGGCTAAGAAGCGCATTGGAACGACCGCAGGCAGCTTGCCGACGCACGGTCCGCTGTTCGTCGTGCTGCTGCTGGGCACCGTCGTCTTGGTTGGCGCACTGACCTATGTACCAGCGCTCGCGCTGGGTCCCGTGGTCGAGCATCTGATGATGATCTCGGGCAAATAAGCGGTCACTGATACAGAGGAAAGTATGAATACAATCGTCAAACCGCCCGTGAAAACGCCGAACAAGGCACCGGAAAAATTGCCGGAGACAACCGGCCATTCGCGCTCGGCCGTTCGTTCCATGTTCGATCCGGCCATCGTGATGCCGGCGATCGCGGATTCGTTCAGGAAACTCGCACCGCGTACGCAGTTGCGCAACCCGGTGATGTTCTGCGTCTACATTGGCAGCATCTTGACCACGGTGTTGTGGGTGGCCGCGCTCTCGGGGCAGGCTGAAGCGCCGGCCGGGTTCATTCTCGCGATCGCGCTGTGGCTGTGGTTCACCGTGCTGTTCGCGAACTTCGCCGAGGCGCTGGCCGAGGGCCGCTCTAAAGCACAAGCCGCGTCGTTGCGCAGCGCCAAGCGCGACGTGATGGCCAAGAAGCTCAGTGCACCGAAGCGTGAGGCTACGGTCAACATCACGACCGCAACCGAGTTGCGCAAGGGCGATGTCGTGCTCGTCGAGACCGGTGACGTGATCCCCGCGGACGGCGAGGTGATCGATGGCGTTGCCTCCGTTGACGAATCGGCAATCACCGGTGAGTCAGCGCCTGTGATTCGTGAGTCAGGCGGTGATTTCACCGCAGTGACGGGCGGCACACGCGTGCTGTCGGACTGGATCGTGGTACGTGTGAGCGTCAATCCGGGTGAGGCGTTCCTGGACCGCATGATCGCGATGGTCGAAGGCGCCAAGCGGCAAAAGACGCCTAACGAGATCGCGCTGACGATCTTGTTGGTCGCGTTGAGCCTGGTGTTGTTGTTCGCCACCGCGACGCTGTTGCCGTTTTCGATCTTCTCGGTCGAGGCGGTAAAAGCCGGGCACGTGGTGACGATTACGGCACTGGTGGCATTGCTGGTCTGCCTGATCCCGACGACTATCGGCGGATTGCTGTCTGCGATTGGTGTGGCCGGCATGAGTCGCATGATGCAGGCAAACGTGATCGCGACCTCGGGCCGCGCGGTCGAAGCGGCGGGTGACGTCGACGTGTTGTTGCTCGACAAGACCGGCACGATCACGTTTGGTAACCGGCAAGCCTCGGGCTTCGTGGCGGCCCCGGGCGTCTCCGAGCACGATCTCGCCGATGCGGCGCAGCTTGCGTCGCTTGCCGATGAAACGCCGGAAGGCCGCAGTATCGTCGTGCTTGCGAAAGAGCGCTTCAACATACGTCAGCGGGAAATGTCGTCGCTGCATGCGACCTTCCTGAGCTTCACCGCGCAAACGCGCATGAGCGGTGTGGATTTGCCCGAGCGCGAAATTCGCAAGGGCGCGGCCGAGTCGGTCAAGACCTATGTCGAGCGCAATGGCGGCCGCTATCCGCAGGACGTAACGAACGCGGTTGACGAAATCGCGCGTCGTGGCAGCACGCCGCTCGTGGTGGCCGACAGACGGGCCGAAGGGGCGCGCGTTCTAGGCGTCATTGAGCTGAAGGATATCGTCAAGGGCGGTATAAAGGAACGGTTTGCCGAGTTGCGCAAGATGGGCATCAAGACCGTGATGGTGACGGGCGATAACCGCCTGACCGCTGCAGCGATCGCGGCCGAAGCGGGCGTTGACGACTTCCTCGCGGAAGCAACGCCTGAAGCGAAACTCGCCACCATTCGTTCATATCAGGCGGAAGGGCGGCTGGTCGCGATGACGGGCGACGGTACGAACGATGCGCCGGCACTGGCTCAAGCGGACGTTGCCGTAGCCATGAACTCCGGCACGCAGGCGGCGAAGGAAGCCGGCAACATGGTCGATCTCGATTCGAATCCGACCAAGTTGATCGAGATTGTCGAGATCGGCAAGCAGATGTTGATGACACGCGGATCGCTGACCACGTTCTCGATTGCCAACGACGTGGCCAAGTACTTCGCCATCATCCCGGCTGCGTTTGCTTCGACCTATCCGCAACTGCGCGTGCTTGACATCATGCACCTGACGTCACCGTCATCGGCCATCTTGTCCGCGGTGATCTTCAATGCGTTGATCATCGTGTTCCTGATTCCGCTGGCGCTCAAGGGTGTGAAGTATCGGCCACTAGGCGCAGCTTCGTTGCTGCGTCGTAATTTGCTTGTGTATGGTCTTGGCGGATTGTTGCTGCCGTTTCCGTGCATCAAGCTGATCGATATGGTTATCACCGCTTGCGGCTGGGCCTGATTCTGGGTATCGATTGGCCGGGCATAACTGGTTTTCATGCCCGGCCTCTTCAGGCAAGTTCTGCGAACTTAGTCTCATAGCAAACTTCCTCACAGCAATCTTTTCAGGTTGAATCACCATGAAAAATATTCTTCGCCCTGTTGTCGTCATGTTTGCAGCGCTGACAGTCGTGACCGGGCTCGTTTATCCCGTCGTCGTCACGGCAGTGGCGCACGCGGCTTTCCCCCACGAGGCTAATGGCAGCCTGATCGAGAAGGACGGGAAAGCGGTAGGCTCGGAGCTGCTGGGCCAGCAATTCGATGCACCGTCCTATTTCTGGGGCCGCTTGTCGGCAACCTCGCCTAACCCCTATAACCCGCAAGCGTCGGGTGGCTCGAATCTTGGACCGACCAACCCGGCGCTCGCCGACGAAGTCAAAGGGCGCATCAGCGCGTTGCACGACGCCGATCCGACCAACACCGTGCCCATCCCCGTCGACCTCGTGACGTCCTCGGGCAGTGGACTGGACCCGGAGATCAGCCCCGCCGCCGCCGCCTATCAGATTGACCGCGTGGCCAAGGCGCGCAAGCTCTCGCCTAACGACGTTGATGCGCTGGTTCAGCGTGCGACGACCGGTCGTCAGTTCGGTATCCTGGGTGAAGCGCGCGTGAACGTGCTGAAGCTGAACCTCGCGCTTGACGAATTGAAGCCGGCAAGCTGATGGATCGCCCGGACCCAGACGAACTGCTCAACAAGATCCAGCGCGACGAGCAAAAGCAGCAGCGCGGCCGGCTGAAAATCTTCTTCGGTGCTTCCGCTGGGGTCGGGAAGACGTATGCCATGTTGCTGGCTGGACATCGGCGGCGGGAGGAAGACGTCGACACGGTGGTGGGCATTGTCGAGACCCACGGCCGCAAGGAGACGCTGGCGCTCGTCGATGGGTTGGAGGCTATTGCGTTGGCGCGTCATGCGCATCGTGAGCGTCATCTATCGGAGTTCGACCTCGACGCGGCACTTGCGCGCAAGCCTCAACTGATCCTCGTCGATGAACTCGCGCATTCGAATGTTCAAGGCGCCCGTCATCTCAAACGGTGGCAGGACGTGTATGAACTGCTCGACGCGGGCATCGACGTGTACACCACCGTCAACGTCCAGCACCTTGAAAGCCTGAACGATATCGTCGG
>NZ_JBAUSA010000484.1:0-6290 GCF_049581465.1 Caballeronia sp.
GCGCAGGAGCGGAGCGCGCCGGCCCCCATCACTAAGGCGCAGTTGCCGGCGGAAGCAGCCGAAACACTGCGACTGATCAAAGCGGGCGGCCCTTTCCCTTTTAGCGAGGACGGTGTCTTGTTCCGCAACAGCGCGGCATTGCTGCCGCAGCATCCGCGCGGTTATTACCACGCCTACATAGTTCGCACGCCTGGCGCGGCGGATCGCGGGCAGCGCCGCATCGTATGTGGTGGACCGCGCAGGCAGGCCGGCGACTGCTACTACACCGACGATTACTACGTCAGTTTCAAACGCATTGCACAATAACTTGAGCCAATTAAACGACGGAAATTTGATGTCGGACCGGGTTGGGCCAATGAAGCGGAAATCAGTTGCTGCCAGCCGCATGGCAAAATTGAACCCAAGGTCCGTGTCATGAGATTGCCCCATGTCCACTGAGCATGAATACTGGTTTCCGGCGAAACGCTACGGCTGGGGTTGGGGCTTCCCGTCGTGCTGGCAGGGGTGGACCGTGTTGGCCACGTACTTTGGGCTGCTTGGTTTGGGTATGCGACTTTTTCCTCCAGCCGGAGGGCCTTTCACTTTTGCCTTGTTTGTCGCGCTATTGAGCGTCGCTCTTGTGGCCGTGTGCTGGCTCAAGGGCGAGCCGCCTCGCTGGCGGTGGGGCAATGACTGAGCCCGCCTGCAGCGGCATGGTGCGGAGCAGCCAGTCCGCGAGGCGTCGGGTGCCATCCGGCAGATCGGAATTGACGCGCGTGCAGAGGTAATAATCGCGGCCATCGTCCAACGTCTCGTCCGACAGTTGGATCAGTGAGCCCGCAGCCAGTTCGCGTTGAATCAGCGGCGCTCGCAGCAGTGCCACACCGAGTCCCGCCTGGGTCGCACTCAGCGTCAGTTGCCCATCTTCAAATAGTGGCCCGACCGCACGCGTGACGTGCCGCACGCCCGCGCGATGCAGCCAGTTCACCCACGTGTTGCGATCTTCGTCATGGAGCAGGGGCAGGTCCGCCAGCGCCGCCACGGATTCAATCGGCCCATGGCGTTTTACAAACTCCGCGCTGCATACCGGCACCACCTCGCCCGACATGAGACGCGTGCTGCTGTAACCCGTCCACTCGCCGGCGCCGAAGCGAATCGAAAGGTCGGCGGCGTCGCTCAGATAATTGCGGTGATGCGCGTAGAGCACGTTCACATCGACGTCCTCGTTGGCCGCCAAAAAATCACGTAAGCGCGGAATGAACCAGCCGATCCCGAACAACGGGATCAGGCTGATCGTGACCTGTCGAAGCGCGGTTCGATTGCGCACCACGCCCGTTGCGCTGCGCAACACCGAAAACGCCGCGCTGATCGATCGATAGTAGTCACGGCCTTCGTCGGTCAACACGAGGTTGCGGCCCTGACGCAAGGTGAGCGGCGTCTGCACGAAGGTCTCGAGTAACTGCAACTGATGACTGACTGCGGAAGGCGTGATGGCGAGTTCGCGCGCTGCGACCGTGACCGAGCCGTGACGTGCGAAAGCCTCGAACGCGCGGACAGCGCGAAGCGGCGGATCATCGGCTAATTGTTCGATATTTTTCATGTCAGGAATTTTATCGCATGATCAATGAGACGGTATACAGCATTTAATACCCGTTTTTATGAGGGCGGATGGTTTGGCATAAGCTTCCGATAATTCTGTATTTGCCGATGGTGGGTGTAAATGTTTAATATTTCTCATAAGTAGTTTCCATAGACGTTTCGACCCTACACGCTCACAAAATGAAAAACAGCTTCAGGCCCCTCGCTCTCGCCCTTGCCTTGGGCACGATCGCGCCGCTATCCCACGCGGCTGGCGAACAAGTCATCCTCATTGGTCTGGCTGCGCCGCTGACGGGTCCGTCCGCGCGAATCGGCAAGGATCTGGAAAACGGCGCGCAGCTTGCCCTTGACGATGCCAACAGCAAACATCCGCTTCTCAACGGCAAACCGGTTCTCTACAAACTTGCGCCTGCGGACGACCGGTCCGACCCGCGCACTGCGGTGACGGTGGCTCAACAACTCGTCGATGAACACGTGATCGGCGTGGTCGGACACTGGAACACCGGTTGCAGCGTACCGGCAGCCCGGGTCTATCACGACGCAGGCATCCCGCAGATCGCACCGGCCTCAACGGGTCACCAATACACGCAGCAGGGCTTCAGCACTGCTTTGCGCATCATGGGCCACGACGACTCCAGCGGTGCCTACACTGGCGCATACGCGGTGAAAACGTTGAAGGCGAGACGCATTGCCGTAATCGACGACCGGACTTCATTCGGCTCGGGCTTGGCGACGCAGTTCATCAAGGGCGTGCAGGCGAACGGCGGCAGCATCGTGGACCGGGAGTACGTGGACGATACGACCACGGATTTCAGCGGCGTCCTCACCGCGATCAAGGCGAAGCAAGCCGACCTCGTGTTCTTCGGCGGGATCGATGCACAGGCCGCACCCCTATCGCGCCGCATGCGTCAGTTGCAGATCGAGGCGCCGCTTCTTGGCGCGGGCGGTTTCGTCAGCCAGACCTTCTTGCAACTCGCGGGTAAGGACGGCGAGGGCGTGACTGCCCTCGAACCGGGCCGGCCGCTGGATCTCATGCCGGGCGGCAAGGCGTTCGACGCCCAGTACCGCGCGAAGTATCACGCGCCGATCGAATTGCATGCGCCGTTCGCCTATGACGCGGCAGCGACGCTGATTGACGCGGTCCAACAGACGCAATCCACCGATCCCGCGAAGCTCGTCGCCGCTATCCATGCGATCGATCGCGCGGGCGTGACGGGTACGATCGCCTTCGACGCCGAAGGCAACCTGAAAGACCCGGCCTTCACGATCTATCAGGTGCGCGGCGACAAGTGGGCCGTGGTCGACGTGCTGGGTGGCACTGCAAAGGTGGCTAACCAGTGAGCGAGAAGAAGATCATTCCGGTTGCCTTGGCCAACGAGAATCCTGCTAAAGATGACCCGCTTGGCATCCTCGCGCGGCGGCGTATCGAAGCGGAAATCATCAAGCCGATCTACGAGATTCTCAAGCGTGACTTCGGCACCGAGCGCGCCCAGGCCGTCATAGGGGAAGCCGTGCGCGGAGCCGCCATCGACGCCGGCAAGCAGTTCGCCGCGCAGGAACCGAACGGCACGAGCGTGGCATCGTTCGTCGCCTTGCAGGTCTTGTGGGAGAAAGACGATGCGCTTGACGTCGAGGTGAAACAGGTCGATGCCGGGCATTACGACTACGACGTCACCCGCTGCCGCTATGCCGAGATGTATCACGCCATGGGTCTCGGTGAAATCGGTCATTTGCTGAGTTGCGCGCGCGACAGTCACTTCATCACGGGCTACGATCCACGGATCCATTTGACGCGTACGTCTACGCTCATGCAGGGCGGATCACGTTGTGATTTCCGCTATCGCATGCATGAGGAGGGCTCGCGTGATGACTGATTTGAGAGTCGATGGCGCGCGGCTGTGGGAGTCGCTCGAACGCATGGCGCAGATTGGCGCGACGCCAAAAGGCGGCGTGTGTCGCCTTGCGCTGACTGAGCTCGACCGTGAGTCGCGCGATCTGTTCATCGAGTGGGCGTGGGCGGCGGGATGTCAGGTGCGTATCGATCAGGTTGGCAACATCTTTGCTCGTCGCCCGGGTCGAGACGCTTGTGGTGCGCCCGTGCTCACCGGTTCGCATGCCGACTCGCAACCGACCGGTGGCAAGTACGACGGCATCTACGGCGTGCTCGGCGGCCTTGAAGTGGTGCGCGCGCTGAATGACGCGGGTATCGAAACCGAGCGGCCCATCGACGTCGTGATCTGGACCAACGAGGAAGGTTCGCGCTTCGCGCCCGCCATGATCGCGTCCGGCGTGTTCGCCGGTGTCTATACGCTCGAGCACGCGCTGTCACGCACGGACCGGGACGGCGTGACGCTCGGCAAGGCGTTGCAGAAGATCGGCTACGACGGCGCCGAAGCGGTAGGCGGATTCCCGGTCCACGCGGCCTATGAACTTCACATTGAGCAAGGCGCCATTCTGGAGCGCAGCGGTCACACCATTGGCGTGGTGACGGCGGGGCAAGGGCAGCGCTGGTACGAAGTGACGCTGACTGGCATCGATGCGCATGCGGGCACCACGCCGATGGATCTGCGCCGCGACGCATTGCTCGGCGCTGCCCGCATGATCGATTTCGTCGATACGCTGGGCCGCCTGCACGCGCCCTACGGCCGCGCGACGGTGGGCATGATCGAAGCTCGCCCGAATTCGCGCAACACGGTGCCCGGTGAGTGCTTCTTCACGATTGAGGTGCGTCATCCGGAGCCGGCTGTGCTCGACGAAATGAACGACGCGTTGCGGCAGGCGTTGAGCCGGATTGCCGGCGACATCGGCCTTGAGGAACGGATGCAGCAAATCTTCGACTACGCGCCGGTGCCGTTCGCGCCGCAGTGCATCGACGCGGTCCGGCAAGCAGCGATTGCACTTGATCTCTCTCATGCGGATATTGTTTCGGGAGCGGGACACGACGCATGCTACGTTGCCCGCGTCGCGCCCACTGGGATGATTTTCATCCCGTGTATAGGTGGGCTTAGCCACAACGAAGGGGAGGCTATCTCGCCGGCGTGGGCCGAGGCGGGCGCCAATGTCTTGTTGCATGCGGTGCTGACCAGCGCGGGGGTGGCCGGTGATAGTTAAATGGCGCAAGCCCGTTTCGATGATCCCCGCGTCGAGTCCCTGAATAGGCGCAAGCTGAGTCGCCCCAGCCTGGAAATTTTGCTTCACCCATTGACCTTCCTTACCCAGTTCTTCCAGAGCGATGGCGATCAGGTCCTTGCGCTTTTGCGCGAACTCGCGCTGACTTAGGAAGAACTGGTGATGGCTGGCCACGCCTTGGGCGTCTGCAATGAGACGTGCGTTGCTTTGTCCTTCCACGGCGGCAAGAAACGGGTCCCAGATGGCCCAGGCGTCGACGGCATGCTGTTCAAGCGCAGCGCGGGCGTCCGCCGGCGCCGGGTAGACCGGCTGGATATCGGTAAACTCCAGACCGTTCTTGCGCAGCAGCGCGACGCCACTGTGGGCGGCCAGACGGCACTCGGCGATAACACTCATCGTCGATCATCAGTTCGTGTCGTCCGACGACTCTAATCCATTCAATGCTCGAATTTGCACCAAAATTGCGCAAAGCATCCGAACGTATTAGACGAACATGCGACGGCACATCGCATCACATCACATGGAACGATGGATTCGCGCGGCGTTCGCGCTTACGCTTCAATCCTCGGCTGAAGGTTAAAACGATCCTTCGCTAATTCCGATACCGCCTCACACAGGGTGCGAGCCGAAAGCGAATAGGCCACTTTGGCTGCACGCGCAGACGGGCCCTCGGGACTTAGTCATCTCGGAGATTCGCCGGAGGCTGCAGGTCGCCGCGCATTCTCGTTGCACTACCCGCTTGTCTGGATTTGGCCGAAGCCTGATGTGACTCGTCATTGCAACGACGGTTGTCGATGAGGATTCCTGATCGTGTGAAGTATTTGTTGCGTGTAAGGTTCGCAACTGTTCCCTCGAAGGCCGCATGCCGCTGCACATGCTGGAAGAATCTAACCACGGAGAATGCCATGCGCGGCCTGCCCACCCCACCCCAAAGTCCACCAGCACCTCCTCTAGCGTCGCACGGCAAGATCATCATGATGGCGATCATCGCTGGCGCGGTGATCACCAACATCTATTGCACCCAGCCGATCCTGCCGTTGATCAAAGCGGGCTTTGGGGTCGACCTGGCGACGGTCGATCTCGTCGCCGCTGCGGCGCTGCTCGGCTTCGCAACCGGGCTTGGGTTGCTTCTGCCGCTTGGCGACCGCTTCGACCGGCGCAAGCTGGTGCTCGGTCAGATCGTATTCGCCTGCGTGTTCGGCATCGCGGCTGCGATATCGCCCAGCATCTGGGCGTTGATCGCGGCTTCCTTTGGCCTTGGCATCGTCAGTTGCGTGCCACAGCAACTCGTGCCGTTCGCGGCCGTCATGTCGTCGCCTCACCAGCGAGGGCGTAACGTCGGAACGGTCGTCAGCGGCATCATGGTCGGCATCCTGCTCGGTCGCACGATAGCAGGCGTGGTCGGCGCCGCTTATGGCTGGCGCGCGGTCTACGCGATGGAAGCGGCGTTCATGGTGCCGGTCTTTATCGCCGCGGCTATGCTTCTGCCGCAGGGTGTGCCCTCAACAAACCTTTCCTACGGACGCCTACTCGGTTCGCTCTGGCCACTGGCGCGGGACCATCGTCCGATTCGTGAATCGATG
>NZ_JBAUSA010000485.1:0-2483 GCF_049581465.1 Caballeronia sp.
CAAGTGGCATGAAGGCACATTGCAGACCGACTACTCGGTAAGCAAACGCACGGACTTCTATGTTGAAGGCGTGTATCAACACGCTTCTGGCGCCCAGGGGGAAACGGTACTGAGCCAGGCCACCATCAACACATTATCGCCATCGTCGACGGGCAGCCAACTCGCCGTGACCGTGGGTATGCGCCATCAGTTTTAAAGAAGCCGCTGTTCGTTATGTCGTGGCGTAGGTCCGCCATCGAAATAACGAGCGGTGCGTGACATGGAATGACTAAGGCCGCCTCACATTTTTGTGAGTCGGCCTTGAATTTATCGGCGCGCATGGTACGTACAGCGATTGGCCTCGTCCTTATCGAAGGTCGCGCGAAGGTCTGCGCTTGAGGACCTTCTAATGGCGTGTGCTGTCTGGCGTCGATGCCTGTTTAACGTGGGCTCGGTCGGGCGGCAAATGGTGAGTTAGATCGAGAGCGGCGAAACACAAAAGCACACCCACGCCGATCGCACGGCGTATGAGCCAAAATCGGCGGTGCACCTGAGAATGTTTCATCTGGCTTTTTTCGTATTGTTCGCGACGTTGGCTGCACACCGTGTGGTAGCGGGATGTCAACACGTCCCACTTGCCTTGCGCGGACTAATGCCTGACGAGAGGGGACAAGCTTCAGTGAAGCATCGTCACCGGCGTTTGCATCCTGCGCCACAGCTTCGCCATCGTCCACCACCGGGAAATGAAACTCAAATGACTGGCATCCATCAGGACAACATCAGATTGTTTCTCGGACGCGCGCGCAGCGATTGTCTGTGCGATGGGTCCGAAAACGCGCACCCAGTGATACGGAACTCCTCCATCATCCAGAATCGCGCGAGTCTCGCTTAGCGCGCTCGACATCGCTCGCTTCTCCTTCAGGCGTAGCGCGCCACGAGAATGAAAGGCACTCACTCGCCCCTGGTCCAGTGGCTCCAGCACTTCGACGAGTTCAACCTCCGACACACAGTGCTCGGCAAATAAAAAAACTGCATGCCGGGCGGCTTGAATCGCACCGTCCTTGTTTATCACCGGTATGAGCACTCGTAACATGAAAGCTTCCTCGTTGCATCGATGGTCACAGTTTCATTACAGCAGATGCGGTATCAAGCCAGAGAACAATTCTGAGCGCATCGCGTAAAAATTCTGTCAAAAAGCCATCAAGAAGCGCTCGAGGTAGTCTGGATTACTGCGCACCTACGAGCCGGTAACCGACCCCGGTCTCGGTCACGATATGCACTGGTTGCGTCGGGTCAAGCTCAAGCTTCTGGCGAAGATGGCCCATATAGACCCGCAGATAATGTTGGTTCTCGACATAAGCCGGCCCCCACACTTCGCGCAGCAGTTGCTGATGTGTCAGCACCCGTCCGGGATGGCGCACAAGGGTCGTGAGTAACCTGTACTCGATCGGCGTGAGATGGATCATTTCGCCGTCCCGTGTGACCCGTCGCTCCGACAAGTCGACCAGGACGCAGCCAAACCTCACCTGCGGGGTCTCCTGCTGCCCGCCGCGATTGCGTCGTCTTAGTTGAGCCCGGATACGCGCGAGCAACTCGGATGCACCAAAGGGTTTGGTCAGGTAGTCGTCTGCGCCTGCATCCAACGCAGCAACTTTGGCGTCTTCGTGGGTTCGCGCAGAGAGCACGATGATGGGTTGCTCCATCCACGTGCGCAGTTCGCGAATGACATCGATGCCGTTTGTGTCCGGCAAACCCAGATCGATGACGAACAGGTCAGGCATGCGAAAGGCGGCTTCGCGCAAGCCCTGTTGTCCGGTCTCCGCCTCGAACACAATGATCTCGTGCGCTTCCAACGTGGAGCGCACGAAGCGCCGGATCTGCCTATCGTCTTCGATGACGACAATGGTCACCTTCGGCTCGCTCATGGATGATCCGTGTCCGCAAGGGCGCCAGGCGCTTCGCCACCTTCATCAGGAAGCGCCTCGAAAGGCGGTGGTTCGTTTGCCGGCAACGTGAACCAGAAGCGAGCGCCTACGATTTTCCCGCCCTCGCCTTCGCGATTCTCGGCGCCGATCTTTCCGCCGTGGGCCTCCACGATCGCCCGGCAAATTGCGAGACCCAAGCCGATCCCGGGTTTAGATGATTCCTTCTCACCCCGCGTAAATTTGTCGAAGAGAATGGGTTGAAGTCCCGGAGCCAGACCGGGACCGTTGTCGTCAATGCGAACCCTCACGTAACGCTCGCCGGCGACCCCTTCAATTGCCGCATCGATTGACAGTGGCGAGTCCGGCGGCGTGTATTTCGCCGCATTCTCGAACAGGTTTGCGAGTAGCCGCTCCATCAGGACCGCGTCTAGCTGTATCAATGGCAGATCGGCCGGCACGCGAACGTGTACCGGGTGCCCCGCGAGCGTTCGACGACACACCGCCAACGCCGCGCCGACCACCTCCTCCAACATGAGCCATTGCCGGTTCAGACGTATGCTCCCTGCTTGCAGCCGGGCC
>NZ_JBAUSA010000486.1:0-3263 GCF_049581465.1 Caballeronia sp.
CGCAGAGCCGCAGTTTGGGCTGGGCTGCGCCTGCGTATCTGCTGAACGTTGTCGACGTTGATGGTGGCACTCCGCAAAGCGCAGAGGCCGTCGCTTGCACCTGGTCGAGCCGGACAGCCGCCGCCGGACAATCCGTTTTTGCGTTTACCACCTTGTCAAGAGAGCTCGCGGATGCTGGCACGCAGCATCTCGGGCAGGATCGGGCCGATCGCTATCGCGCAAGGCTGTCGCAGCATATCGAGACGCGCGGGGCGGCGCTATCAGCTCTTGTGTCGAAGCTGAACCGCGCGCGCTCATGGAAGACTTCAGTGGTCGGCGTGTTCTTCACTCCTCTGTTCAAACAGCAACCCGTCAGCGCTGCCAACGCGCCCCATACCCCGTCTTCACTCACGCAACCAACGTGGCAGGCCATCGCTGCCCACAGCCGCACCGTGCATGGCCGCCCCGTTGGCTTTTCGTTCTCACGCATCACGGCATGGGGCGCCATCGCACTCGTGGCCATGTGGATCACAGGCACGCTGGTATCCGTAGCCGCCAATCGCAACGCAATCCAGACCGCCTCCACGACGATCGCAAAACTCGCGGCACCGCGCGACGCAACCCAAGCCGCGCTAAACCTCGACACCCTGCAAAAGCAAATCGGTACGCTCGAAGCACGCCAGGGCGATGGTGCCCCGTGGTACACCCGTTTCGGACTGAATCACGACGCCGCACTGCTCAGCGCCGCGTGGCCGGCGTACGAAGACGCAAACAACCGCATACTGATACCGCCGATACGCACCAAGCTCGAAGCCGATCTGAGACAACTCGGCTCCCTCACCGATCAGGAACTGGCAAGTGGTGGCGACGCGCAGGTCAAAGGTGCCTACAGCACCCTCAAGTCATATCTGATGCTGGCCAAGCCTAAGCACGCCGATTCAGGCTTCCTGATCCCTCAATTGCTGGCTACGGATCAACCTGCACGTCCGGAACCGTCAACTATCAACCCGGGTGACTGGCGCGACCTGACGCAGCGTCTCGTGAGCTTCCATGCGAACCACCTGGGCCAGCGCCCGTCACTCGCGATCACGCCCGACGCAACTTTGATCAGCACAGCCCGCCAGACGCTCGTGAGCGTGATGGGTCTACAGAACTCCACCGACGCGGTCTACCAGCAGATCATCGATGAAACTCGCATCAAGTACCCGCCCGTTTCATTGCAGTCACTAATGGGCGACACCAGCAGCCGGGGTGTATTCACAACGAGCGAAACCGTAGCCGGCGTCTACACGCGGCAAGCGTGGGACGAGCGCATCGGCAAAGCGATCGATGACGCCGACAATGAGCGCACGGTCACCGGCGACTGGGTGCTCTCCGATACACCAACAACAAGCGCAGCATCATCCGCAGCGTCACTCAAGGAGCAATTGCGCCAGCGCTACTTTGCCGACTACGGTCGCGCCTGGCAGGAGTTCCTGAATAGCGTGCGCTGGCAGGCGGATACGTCGTTATCCGGCACCGTCGATCAACTAAGTCTTTATGCCGATCCACAACGCTCGCCGCTATCTGCATTGTTCAAGGTGATCGTGTATCAGGCGAACACGGGTACTGTGGGGCAATCGCTTTCAAATACGCTCGTCAGCGGAGTCCGGTCGCTCGTGAGTGGCGGCGACGACGGAAATCCCTCCAACGCTTCCTCACCACCCGAAGCACCGCTTGCGTCGGCGTTCGGCCCGCTGCTGCGCGTTGCAGGCAGTGATCTGGCGACGAGCAGTCCCGCCAAGCCGGCTGCAACTCAACCGGCCAACACCTCCGATATCAGCCTGCCGCGCTATCTCGAACGCGTCACAGGAGTACGCCTCAAGCTCCAGCAGATCATGATGAGCCCCGATCCCGACGCGATGTCTCGTACGGCAGCGCAGGCGATCCTGCAGGGAAAGACCTCGGATATCGGTGACAGCCGTGACTACGCAAGCCGTGTCGCCGCGAGCCTTGGCGAGCAATGGTCGGGGTTTGGCAATGCGGTCTTTCAGCGGCCGCTCGATCAAACCTGGGATGTGGTTCTTCAACCCGCGACGGCGAGCCTGAATGAAACGTGGCGCACGGGCATTGTCGCCGCCTGGAATAAGTCGTTCGGCGGACGTTATCCATTTGCGGACTCGGACAGCGACGCATCATTGCCTGAAATGGCGCGCTTCCTCCGTGTGGACGGTGGCGTGATCTCGCAATTTGTAGCGACGCAACTCGGCGGCATCATCGAGCGACAGGGTGACCAATGGGTGGTCATGCAAGCCACCGGAGGCAATACGCTGAGAGTCGACCCCGAGTTCGTGAGTGCATTGAACCGGCTTACACGGGTATCGAATGTTCTGTTTCCAACCGGCGATGCCAGCCTGCGCTACGAACTGCGCGCCATCCCAACACCCGGAATCACAGACGTGAAAATCGCGCTGTCGGGGCGTGATTTGCACTATTTCAACCAACGTGAGGAGTGGACGCCGTTCGTCTGGCCGGGCGAGGCGCTGGAAAACGGCACGCGCATCGAGTGGCAGACCGAGCAGGCGGGCGCACGCGTGGCATTCGACTTCGCGGGACGTTTTGGGCTGATTCGCTTGCTCGAACGGGCAACGGTGTCGCAGCAAGACGGCGCCCGTTACTTGTTGCGCTGGCCGTTGGGCAAGGAGGCGGTCGATGCCCCGCCCGAAGCAATGCCTCGTGAGACCGCTTACGAAGCAACACCGCAGTCGCGCGCAGTCGCTGTCGCGACGGCAAGCGCGCCGGTAGCGTCAAGGCGCCCGGCGCCTCGTGAGAATGATGACTGGGCCGCTCGGGCCGCGACAAGCGCTGCCGTGCGGGACGCCTTATGGAAACCGGGCGCAAGCAACGCTGACAGGGCGTCTGCGCAGCCGCTCGGACCCGTGAAGCCTCGCTTTTTGCAGGTGCAATTGCGCAGCGAAGTGGGAGCCGGTCCGCTCGATGTCCTGAAGCTTCGTCACTTCACATTGCCATCGCGGATCTTTCTTCGTAGCGACGCCGGAGGCCGTCCGATAAACCCTGGACCCAATCCTCCGCCTTTGCCTGTGACGGCGATAGAAGCGGCGAAACGTGCGGCAACGCCGCTTCCTCGTGGCGCTTTGCCGGACATCGAATGACCCTCATTGCCAATGTCCGCAGCACGCTGCAAAGCGACGACCAAAAGCGGTCGTAATTGAACATAAGGATCCCAAACAAATGGACGACGCCATCCTGCGTTATTACGAAGCCGAGATGCGCTACCTGGGCGA
>NZ_JBAUSA010000487.1:0-3010 GCF_049581465.1 Caballeronia sp.
CGAGAGATTGTCGATGCTGTAGCCGAGCAGGTACATCGGTCCGAAGCTGCCCACGATCGACAGTGGCAACGCAACCGCCGGCACCAGCGTGGCGCGCGGCGACTGCAGGAACACGAACACGACGCCGACCACCAGCAGCACAGCGATAAACAGCGTGCGTTCGGTATCCCCCACCGACGCCCGGACCGATTCCGAGCGGTCGATGGCGACGCCGATATGGACGCTGCTTGGCAGCGTCGCCTCGATCGATGGCAGGACCTTCTTGATCTGCGCGACGGTACTGACGACATTGCTGCCGGGCATCGGATAGACGATGACCAGTACGGCCGACTTGCCGTTGTAGAGCCCGGCGTTGCGGATATTTTCGTTGGAGTCCAGGACCTGGGCGATGTCTCGCAGCAACACCGGCGCGCCGTTGCGGTAGGCGACGACCAGCTCGCGGTAAGGCGCCGCTTTGGTGATCTGGTCGTTGGACAGGACCACGTAGCGTTGGTCGCCCTGCTCGACGTGGCCCTTGGCGCTGTCGGCGTTGGCCGCCGCGATCGCCGCCCGCACGTCCTCGAGGCCGAGGCCGTAGCTGTTCAGTTTGCCCGGCTGCAACTCGACCCGCACCGAGGGCAACGCACCCCCGCCCAGCGTGATCTGGCCCACGCCGTTGACCTGGGAGAGTTGCTGCTGGATCACCGAATCCGCGGAGTCGTAGAGCTGCGACTTGGTGAGCGTGTCCGAGGTCAGCGCGAGCACCATGATCGGCGAATCCGCCGGGTTGTACTGGCGATAGGTCGGATTGCTGCGCAAGGTGGTCGGCAAGTCTGCGCGCGCCGCCTGGATGGCCGCCTCGACGTCGCGGGCGGCGCCGTTGATCTCGCGATTCAGCGCGAACTCGACCACGATCTGCGACGAGCCGACATAGTTGGTCGACGTCAGCTCTTGCACGCCTGCGATCGTGCCGAGCCGCCGCTCCAGCGGTTCGGCTACGGTGGACGCCATGATCTCCGGGCTTGCGCCCGCCAGATTGGCCTGCACCACGATCACCGGATAGGCGATATTGGGCAGCGGCGCGACCGGCAGCCGGAAGTACGCGAGCGCCCCGGAGATCAGGATTGCAATCGCCAGGAGGGTGGTCGCGACCGGCCGCTGGATGAATAACGCCGATATGTTCACGGCGTACCCTCCTCCGGAACCGGCGGCGCTTCAGGTTTGTTGCGATTGCGCCAGCGTCTCGTGCGCTCGGCCATCCGGTCGAAGTACAGATAGATGACCGGCGTCGTGAACAGCGTCAGGATCTGGCTCAAGGTCAGGCCGCCGATGATCGCGAGGCCCAGCGGGCGACGCAGCTCGGAACCCGTGCCGCTGCCAAGCAGCATCGGCAGCGCGCCGAGCATGGCCGCGAGCGTCGTCATCAGGATTGGCCTGAAGCGCAGCAGCGACGCCTCGAAGATCGCCTCGCGCGGGGATTTTCCGTGGTTGCGTTCGGCGTCGAGCGCGAAGTCCACCATCATGATGGCGTTCTTCTTGACGATGCCGATGAGCAGCACGATCCCGATGATGCCGATCACGTCGAGGTCGCTGCCGGCGATCATCAACGCGAGCAAGGCCCCGATCCCCGCCGAGGGCAGCGTGGAGAGAATCGTCACCGGATGGATGAAGCTCTCGTAAAGCACGCCCAGCACGATATACACGGCCACCAGCGCGGCGATCAGCAGATACCCCTCGCTCGACAGCGAATCCTCGAACGCCTGGGCTGCGCCCTGCAGCGACGAGGTGATCGACGGCGGCAGGTTTGCCGCCCGTTCGGCCTCGTGGATGCGCGCCACCGCCGTGCTCAACGACGCATCTTTCGCGAGGTTGAACGAGATGGTGACGGAGGGGAACTGCGCCAGATGGCTGATCACGAGCGGCGCCTTGGTGATCTGGATCTTGGCGATCGCCGAGAGCGGCACCTGGCCGGCGCTGCTCGTCTGGCTCGGCAGGTACAGGTTGCCGAGCGACTCCACGTTGGGCACCGACGTGGGCTTGGCGACGAGAATCACCCGGTACTGGTCGGACTGCTCGAAGATGGTCGAGACAATGCGCTGGCCCAGCGCGTCATAGAGCGCGTTATCGATGGTGGCTGGCGTTATGCCGAAACGCGCGGCCAGTTGCCGGTTGACGTTAACGTACACGCTCAGGCCGTCACTATTCATATCGCTTTGCACATCGGCAAGCGACGGAATCTGCTTCAGGCGCGCAACCAGTTCCGGTACGTACTTCTGGAACGCCTGCTGGTTCGGTCCACGGAGCACGAAGCTGTACTGGTTCGGCGAGACCGTGGTGTCGAGCGTGAGATCCTGCTCCGGCTGCATATAGAGCTTGATGCCGGCCACATTGGCGACTTCCTGCTGCAGGCGCCGCGCGATCTCCTGCGCCGTGTCGGAACGCTTGTCGTGGTCGCGCAGGTTGATCAGGAAGCGGCCGCTGTTCAGCGTGGAGTTGATACCGTCAATCCCCACGTAGGAGGTGAGCGAGGTGACATCCGGATCTTTCATGATTGCGTCGGCGAGCGCTCGCTGGCGCGTCACCATCGCCTTGTACGACACCGAGTTGTCTGCCACGCTGATGCCCTGGATCACGCCCACGTCCTGAACCGGGAACAACCCCTTAGGAATCACGACGTACAGGATGCCGGTCAGCACGACAGTGCCGATTGCCACCATCAGGGTCAGCACCTGATGATCCAGCACCCAGCGCAAACCCCGTTCGTAGCCGGCGAGCGTCTTGTCGAAGAGGCCCTCGCTAATTCGCTCGAAGCGGCTAGGATGGCGTTCCGCCTGGGCGCGCAGCAAACGCGCGCAGAGCATCGGCACCACGGTCAGCGAGACCACGGCAGACAGCACGATAGTGACCGCGAGCGTCACCGCGAATTCGCTGAAGAGGCGCCCGATCACGCCGCCCATGAAGAGCAGCGGGATCAGCACCGCGATCAGCGAGATGGTCAGCGAGAGAATCGTGAAGCCGATCTGTCCGGCGC
>NZ_JBAUSA010000488.1:0-3227 GCF_049581465.1 Caballeronia sp.
GTGTCGACGGGTGCAGCAACGGGTGCGTCAACGGGTGCAGCAACGGGTGCAGCAACGGGTGCGTCAACGGGTGCGTCAAATTACGCATTGAAACGCTCATGAACTTCCTGACCGAAATCGTTGCATTTGTCGTGGCTATCGGCGTGCTGGTCGTCGTCCACGAATTTGGCCATTACAGCGTCGCGCGACTGTGCGGCGTGAAGGTCCTGCGATTTTCGGTCGGTTTTGGCAAGCCGCTCGCTACGTGGGTCAGTAAAAGCGGCACGGAGTGGACCATCGCCGCGTTGCCGCTGGGCGGCTACGTGAAGATGCTCGACGAGCGCGAGGCAGAAGCCGCGATTCCCGACGCTGACTTGCCGTACGCGTTCAATCGCCAGTCGGTGTGGAAGCGCATCGCGATCGTCGTGGCGGGGCCGGTCTTCAACTTCATTCTTGCGATCCTGCTGTTTGCCGGGGTGTTCGCGGGCGGCGTCTCCGAACCGGCCGCGATTCTCGCCGCGCCGGCTGTGAACACGGTAGCCGCAAAAGCGGGTTTCGAAGGCGGCGAGACGATCGTTTCGATGCGCGACTTGTCGACCGCGGACTCCATATCTGGCTCGGCCTCGAGTTCAGTTTCAGGGGATCGCGCCGTCGGCGAGCCGGTGCCGGTGCGTTCATGGTCCGACCTGCGATGGAAACTCCTCGACGCTTCGTTCGCGCATCGCGGGGTCGTGCTGACCGCGAAGACGAGCGAAGGAACGTTCGATTTTCCGGTGATCGTGGGCGTCATCGACGACCAGGACCAGGACACGGACTTCATGGACAAGCTCGGCTTCTCGCCGGGCGGAGGCACGTTGTCGGTGATGGCCGTGGAGGCGGGCAGCGCCGCCGCGAAAGCGGGATTGCAAGCGGGCGACGTGCTGGTATCGATTGACGGCAGGAAGGCGGACAACGGCGCGGGTTTCATCGACTATGTGCAGCATCATCCGGGCACCCCGGTGTCGCTCACGATCACGCGCAATGGCGTGCAACAGGTGCTTCGGATCGTGCCCGATCTCAAGCCCGATGAACAAACGCATCACGATGTCGGTCGTATAGGCGCGTCGCTCGCGACCCGGATTCCGTCGGTGGATGTGCGCTACGGTCCAGTCGAAAGCCTTCAGCTTGGGGTGACGCGCACGTGGGACATCAGTACTTATTCGCTGCGCATGTTCGGGCGGATGATTACCGGCGAGGCATCGCTGAAGAATCTCTCGGGGCCGGTCACGATTGCCGATTACGCAGGCAAGAGTGCACGGCTGGGTTTATCGGCGTTTCTTTCGTTTCTCGCGCTCGTCAGTATCAGTCTCGGCGTGCTGAACTTGTTACCGATTCCGGTTTTGGACGGTGGTCATCTGTTATATTATTTGGTTGAAGCCGCAACCGGCAAAGCCGTCTCAGATCGCTGGCAGTTGGTTTTGCAGCGGGCGGGTCTTGTTTGCATCATCGCGCTGTCGGTGATTGCATTGTTCAACGACCTGGCTCGCCTGATCAGCTTCTGATCCGGCGCCAATCGAGCTTTTTGATTCGCAATCTGATCCATTTTCGTCCTGTCTGGCGGCGCTTGCACGAACGCTGCCCGATTCGATGCAGCTATACACACTGGGGAAGTACGTTGTTCAAACCTCATCGCTTTGTTCCTAAGTCGGCTGTGGCCGCAGCATTAGCCGCAACCGGCATGGCGGCGCACGCGACAACACCATTTGTCGTGCAGGACATCCGGATCGATGGCCTCCAGCGCATCGAACCGGGTTCGGTATTCGCCTATCTGCCCATCAAGCAGGGCGACACGTTCACCGACGACAAAGCGTCTGAAGCGATTCGCGCGCTTTATGCAACGGGCTTCTTCAGCGACGTCGAGGTTGCCACGCAGGGCAACGTGGTGGTTATCACGGTGCAGGAACGCCCGGCCATTTCGCAAATCGATTTCGCCGGCATTCACGAGTTCGACAAGGAAAACCTGACGAAGGCGTTGCGTTCGGTGGGTTTGTCGCAAGGCCGTTCCTACGACAAGGCCCTCGTCGATAAATCCGAGCAGGAGCTCAAGCGTCAGTACCTGACGCGCGGCTACTACGCGGCGGAAGTCACGACCACCGTGACGCCGGTCGACCGCAACCGCGTGCAGATCCTGTTCTCCGTGGCTGAAGGTCCGAGCGCGAAGATTCGCCAGATCAACTTCATCGGCAACAAGGCGTTCAGCACGGGTACGCTGCGCGACGAGATGCAGTTGTCCACGCCGAACTGGTTCTCCTGGTACACGAAGAACGACCTGTACGCGAAGGACAAGCTCACGGGCGACCTGGAAAACGTGCGTTCTTACTACCTGAACCGCGGTTATCTCGAGTTCAACATCGACTCGACCCAGGTGTCCATCTCGCCGGACAAGAAGGACATGTATCTCACGGTCACGCTGCATGAAGGCGAGCCGTACAAGATCAACTCGATCAAGCTAGCGGGAAACTTGCTCGATCGCGAAGCTGAGTTGACCAAGCTGATCAATATCAAGCCGGGCGACCGTTTCTCGGCTGAAAAGCTGCAAGCGACCACGAAAGCTATCGTCGACAAGCTCGGCGAATATGGTTACGCGTTCGCCCAGGTCAACGCGCAGCCGCAGATCAACCAGACCAATCACTCGGTCGACCTCACGTTGCAAGTCGACCCGAGCCGTCGCGTGTATGTGCGGCGCGTGAACATCGTCGGCAATACACGTACTCGCGACGAAGTGGTGCGACGCGAAATGCGCCAGCTCGAAAGCTCGTGGTTCGATTCGAGCCGTCTGGCGTTGTCGAAGGATCGCGTGAATCGTCTCGGTTACTTTACCGACGTCGATGTGACGACGATCCCGGTGGAAGGCACGAACGACCAGGTAGACGTGGACGTGAAGGTGGCCGAGAAGCCGACCGGCGCAATCACGCTGGGCGCCGGTTTCTCGTCGACCGACAAGGTGGTTCTTTCCGCGGGCGTGTCACAGGACAACGTGTTCGGTTCGGGCACGAGCCTCTCGCTCAACGTGAACACGGCCAAGACGTACCGTACCTTGACGGTGACGCAGGTTGATCCGTACTTCACCATCGACGGTATCAAGCGCATTACCGATTTGTACTACCGCACGTATCAGCCGCTGTATTACTCCACCGACTCGAGCTTCAAGATTGTGACGATCGGCGGTGACCTCAAGTTCGGTATTCCGTTCTCGGAATCGGATACGG
>NZ_JBAUSA010000489.1:0-4710 GCF_049581465.1 Caballeronia sp.
TGGCGCCGGGTTTCGGCGTTCGACCGCAGCAAGCTGATGCGCCGCGCTGCTCAAAACCTTCGGGACCGCGCCGAGGAAATCGCCGCAATCATGACAATGGAGCAGGGCAAGCCGCTGGCGGAATCGCGCGGTGAAGTGCTGGGCGCTGCCGACACGATCGACTGGTTCGCAGAAGAAGCGCGCCGCACGTATGGCCGCGTGATTCCGTCGCGCGCTGAAAACGTGCGCCAGATCGTGACGCGCGAGCCGGTTGGCCCGGTCGCCGCGTTCACGCCGTGGAACTTCCCGATCAACCAGGCCGTGCGCAAGGTATCGGCGGCGTTGGCGGCAGGCTGCTCGTTCGTGCTGAAAGGACCGGAAGAAACGCCAGCGAGCTGCGCTGCGCTGGTCCAGGCTTATGTCGATGCCGGCTTGCCCGCCGGCGCGCTGAACCTCGTGTTCGGTGTTCCCGCCGATGTCTCGGAGTACCTGATCGCGCATCCGTCGATCCGCAAGATCTCGTTCACGGGTTCGACGGCCGTCGGCAAGTTGCTGGCCGCCTTGGCCGGGGAGCACATGAAGCGCGCCACGATGGAGCTTGGCGGTCACGCTCCGGCGCTCGTTTTCGCCGACGCCGACATTCCTCGCGCCGCCAAGCTTCTGGCCTCAGCCAAGTTCCGCAACGCCGGCCAGGTCTGCATTTCGCCGACGCGGTTTATCGTCGAGGAGTCCGCTTACGAGGAATTCTCCGCGGCTTTCGTCGCAGCGACGCAGAAGATCAAGGTCGGCAACGGCCTGGAAGAAGGCGTGACAATGGGCGCGCTGGCCAACGGCCGCCGGCTCGAAGCGATGGAACGGCTGGTGGCGGATGCCGTCGAGAAGGGCGCCCGGGTATTGACGGGTGGCGAACGCATTGGCCGTGAGGGGTACTTCTTCGCCCCGACCGTGCTCGCTGACGTACCGTTGTCATCGCGGATCATGACCGAAGAACCGTTCGGTCCGATCGCGCCGATCACGACCTTCAAGTCCTATGACGAAGCGATCGCCGAAGCGAACCGCTTGCCGTACGGGTTATCGGCCTACGCGTACACGCGTTCCAGCGCGACCTCCGCGGCGGTTGCCGCCGACATAGAAAGTGGCATGGTATCGATCAATCACCACGGGCTGGCGCTTCCGGAAACGCCGTTCGGCGGCGTCAAGGATTCCGGCTACGGCTCGGAAGGCGGCAGTGAAGCGATGGAAGCGTATCTCGTGACGAAGTTTGTGAGCGAGCATCGTTGAAGCGCAGCGGCACAGCGCGGCGAAGCCGCGTCGTGCCGCTTTTATTCGAACGGGTTGACCAGTCTCACGCCCGTCGAAGCGAAATCTTTTACGTTGCGCGTTGCTACCGTCAGATCATGAATCAGCGCGGTAGCGGCAATCAGCTTGTCGAGTTCGTTTTCCGGATGCGGCACCCGCAGACGTCCCCACAACTGCGCAACGTCCTCGTCAATCCCGATGACGTTCAGCGCGAAATCATTGAGTAACGTCGTCATCCAGGCTTCCAGCAGCGTGGTCTGCGCGTCGTCACCCCGATGCCTGATCAATTCCAGTCCCCGTCTCAATTCGCCTATTGTCACAACGGACAAATGCATCCCCGAATGGTGTTTTTCGGCTTGCCTGAAAAACTTGCGAACGCCTTGGTTGGTTCGGTCGCCCTTGCGCAGCTCGCTAATTACATTCGTATCAATCAAATACACGCGGTGCCTCGCTGGAACTCTGAACCCGCTCGAAATCAGCGTCTTCACCGACATTCGGCATGCTGGCCAGCACCTCCGTGAAACTGCGTTTTTTGGGTCGGCTCAGTGCCTGCGCAAGAATCTCGCGATGCTCTGCCTCAGCACTGCGCCCATGGGCGGCGGCTTGCTCGCGCAGACTTTGCACCAGCGATTCGTCAAGCCCTCGTACAAGAAGATTAGCCATTGCGACCTCCATCTGAATGATAGCAATGTTAGCACGGTATTTTAATTTAGCTAGCATTGATAGCATGTCGCATCGAAAACCCGCGAAAAAAAACCCGGCCGAAGCCGGGTTCAACGCAACCGCGCCCTGATCTCATTAGAGCGCGGTCACCTGCAAAACAGTTCTACCACTACAACCCGCGGCTTACGCCGCGAGCAGCGAGCGCAGCACGAACGGCAGGATCCCGCCGTGCTTGTAGTAATCCACTTCGATCGGCGTATCAATACGCAGCAACACCGCAACGCGCTGCTCGCTGCCATCCTTGCGATGGATCACGAGCGTCACTTCCTGCTGCGGCTTGATATCGGCGGAAAGACCTTCCAGGTCGAACGTTTCCTCGCCCGTGATGTTCAATGTCTGGACGCTGTCCGACCCCTTGAACTGCAGCGGTAACACGCCCATGCCAACCAGGTTCGAGCGGTGAATCCGTTCGAAACTGCGTGCGACGACCAGCTTCACGCCGAGCAATTGCGTGCCCTTCGCGGCCCAATCGCGCGACGACCCCGTACCGTATTCCTCACCCGCGAACACGATGGTCGGCGTGCCTTGCTCCACATACTTCATCGCGGCATCGTAAATCGACATTTCTTCGCCGCTCGGCTGGAATATCGTCACGCCGCCTTCCACGCGCGTGCCGTCGGCTGTCAACGGGATCATCAGGTTCTTGATCCGCACGTTGGCAAACGTGCCGCGCATCATCACGTCGTGGTTGCCCCGACGCGAGCCATAGCTGTTGAAGTCGGCTTTCTGCACGCCGTTCGCCTTGAGCCACACGCCCGCCGGCGAGCTTTCCTTGATGTTGCCAGCCGGGCTGATGTGGTCGGTCGTGACCGAGTCCCCGAAGATGCCCAGCGGACGCGCGCCCTTGACCGGCGGAATGCTGTCGGCCGGGGTCATCGAAAAGTTGTCGCCAAAGAACGGCGGCTCGGCGATGTACGTCGACTTCGGCCAGTCATAGACCTGACCTTCCTCGCCCGCGATCTTGCTCCACAAGTCACCGGGCTTCGTGAGCTCGGCGTAGTTCTTGCGGAACGCGTCAGCGTCGAGCGCGTACTTCAGCAGATCGTTGACTTCGTCGCTCGTCGGCCAGATGTCGCCGAGGAACACATCCTTGCCGTTCTTGCCCTTGCCAACCGGTTCCGTCATCAGGTCGACGGTCATGTTGCCGGCGATGGCATACGCCACGACCAGCGGCGGCGAAGCCAGGAAGTTCGCGCGGATGTTCGGGTGAATGCGCGCTTCGAAGTTGCGGTTGCCCGAGAGCACGGCGGCCGCCACGATGTCGTTCTTCGTGATGGCGTCGTTCAGTTCCGGCGTCAGGTCGCCCGCATTGCCGATACACGTCGTGCAGCCGTAGGCGGCCAGCGTGAAGCCGAGCTGGTCGAGATAGGTCAGCAGGTTGGTCTTGGTCAGGTACTCGGTCACGATCCGGGATCCCGGCGCGAGCGACGTCTTGATGTGCGGCGCCACGGTGAGGCCGGCTTCCACCGCCTTCTTCGCGAGCAGGCCGGCGGCGAGCAAGACGCTCGGGTTCGACGTGTTCGTGCACGACGTGATGGCGGCGATCAGGATGTCGCCGTTCTTCACGTCGACCTTGTTCGTCGTCGTGTATTGCTTGCCCAGGTCGGCGGCCTTCTTGCCGAAACCGTTGTCGCTGACAGCCTTCGAGAACAGTTCGGTGAAGTTCGACTTCACGTTGCCGATTTCGATGCGATCCTGCGGACGCTTCGGACCCGCCAGCGACGGCGCTACCGTGCCGAGGTCGAGCGTGACCGTCTTCGTGTAGTCGATCTCGCCGGATTTCGGCACACCGAACAGGTTCTGCGCGCGGAAATAATTTTCGAACGCGGAGATTTCAGCGTCCGTGCGGCCCGTGCCCTTGAAGTAGCCGATGGTCTTTTCATCGACAGGGAAAAAGCCCATGGTCGCGCCGTACTCGGGAGCCATGTTGCCGATGGTCGCCCGGTCCGGCAGCGACAGCGACGTCGTGCCTTCGCCGAAGAACTCGACGAACTTGCCGACGACCTTCTCCTTGCGCAGCATTTCCGTGATGGTCAGCACCAGGTCGGTCGCCGTCACGCCTTCGCGAATCTTGCCCTTCAGCTCGACGCCCACCACATCCGGCGTCAGGAAATACACCGGCTGGCCGAGCATGCCCGCTTCCGCTTCGATACCGCCCACGCCCCAGCCCACCACGCCGATGCCATTGATCATGGTCGTGTGGCTGTCCGTGCCGACGAGCGTATCCGGGTAATACACGGTGTCGCCTTCAATCGCCTTCTTGTGGACGCCGCGCGCGAGATACTCCAGGTTCACCTGGTGCACGATGCCGACGCCCGGGGGCACGACCTTGAATGTATCGAAGGCTTGCATGCCCCACTTCATGAACTGGTAGCGCTCGTTATTGCGCTGGAATTCCAGTTTCATGTTCAGGTCGAGCGCGTTTTCCTGGCGGAAGTAGTCGATCTGGACCGAGTGATCCACCACGAGATCGACCGGCACGAGCGGCTCGATGGCCTTCGGGTCCTTGCCCGCGCGCTTGGCGACACCGCGCATGGCAGCGATGTCGGCGAGCAGCGGCACGCCGGTAAAGTCTTGCAATACGACACGCGCGACGACGAACGGAATCTCGTCCGTGCGTTCGGCGACCGGCTTCCAGCTAGCCAGTTGCTTGATGTGTTCCTCGCCGATTTTCTTGCCATCGTAATTGCGCAGTACGGATTCCAGCAC
>NZ_JBAUSA010000490.1:0-5833 GCF_049581465.1 Caballeronia sp.
GCGCGACATCCGGACCTGATGCGCCACCGAACGCAGCACGTCCGGGCGAAACGGGTTATGACATCGGCACAAATGACAAGACGGACCTGCGCCAGGGGGCGGAGCAAATGCGGCTGCTGCTCGGCTATCTGTACCCGGAGCAACAGCGAGACGTCTGGCACGTGCAAGCGACCGCGCAAAGTGACCCTTACGCGAATAGCTATCCGCCTCCGCCTCCTCTGCCGCCGGAGCTCTCGGTACAACATGAAGGAATCCGGGATGACCCACCGAAAAGCGCTTCGCCAAAGGTGAGGCTGGTCAATGGCACCACGCTACATGCGCTACGCACTGCTATTGGTCGAAGCTACAACGTAGCTGACGACGTGGTGCTCATGCCGGTCAAGGAGGCGAAACCGTTCCTTCAGCAGCACGCCTCACGGGAGGCGGGCGGGCAGTTGCCTGACGCGGCCGTCAAGCTGTTTGATGACTACGTACATGACAGCCGTTGCTGGTTCCGCGTGCCGTATTTCCTTGAATACGCGCCGGGCGGTTATTTCTGGCCGCGCATCGTCTTCATCGGCAAGGACCAGCGCACTCCCCTTCTCGGTTTCGATCCACTCTTAGTGGCACTGGACACGGACGTTGCGCAGGAAACCGCGATGACCTGATCTGCGACGCCAGGGCAAACGTGCGCAAACGCTTCCACGCAACGTGTGCCCGCCATGACACCCACTTACCTGATGATGCACGAATGATGACGAATACCACCCGGGGGCACACGCGCCTCCTTGGCCTGATTGATGCGGCGGTCTGTCCATCTGTTATTTATCCGCTGCTGGAGAAGTCCGGTACAGACTTCTGTTCGGTCTTTTCAGGTCTGCCCGAGGAAGAGCTGGGGCCGGCTTCGCTGTTTCTGGCGCCGATCGACGATGTCGCGGCCGACTGGGTCGTGGAACTGGACCGGATAGATCTTCACTCGCCCTGCCTGTCGCTGGTCTGGAGCCGCGTCGATTCGCCTTTGCTGGTCTCGCATCTGCAGGCGTTCTTGTTTGCCGACATCGGCGATGGCATGACAGCCATGGTGCGCTATTTCGATCCTCGCACTACAGGTGCCGTTTTCAAGGTATGGGGCGAGCAAATCGGCAACATGTTCATGGGGCCGATCGAGCGATGGATGTACCGGGGCCGCCATGCAGACTGGCAACGCATCGAGAACGATTCGCTAACAGGCGCCCGCATCTGCCGGTCCATCAGGATCGAGCTCGAGCAGGCCGATATTGATGCGCTGTGTGCCCACAGCGAACCCGACGAGTTGCTGGCATTGCTGATTGAGTCCGGCCTGGTCGACGGCGCGCCGCCCTATCTAGACCGGTTGGCCGGATTCATGCCGCGTTACCAGCGTGCCGCCGAATGGGGGCTCGTGGAAGCTACGGACCGGCTCAGCTTCTGTCAGCACACCTACCTGTACGGGGCCAGTTTCGATCGCCACGAGTGGGTCCATCATGCGATGACAGCACGAAGAGCTTCGGGCAAACCTTTGAGCGACGCGCTGGACGCAATGCCTCAATACGTGCGGGCCGAACTCCAACGCAAGCGCGCCGCGACCCAGGACGCGCCGCTTTAGGTGTCTCCATGACACGGATTTCAAAATTGAGACCTTACGTGGACCGCCGCGACTGGGCGGCTCGACCCCGCAAAATTCGAATCGTCTTTCACGATAACTTACGCAGGAAGTGAACATGGCATTGCAAATCATCGTGGTCGGCGACCTGACCTCACACGGCGGTCGCGTTATTACCGGCTCCGAAACCCATACGATCGGCGGCAAGCGCATTGCCCGCCTGTTCGATCTGGTCGACTGCCCGCAATCGTATCCCGACGGGCGCCCGCACGGCATCAACAAGATCATCGAGGCACACCCGACGTTTACGATCGGCGGCGAGCGCGTGACCGTGGCGGGCAATCGCAGCGAATGCGGCTGCACGCTTATCGGTAGTACAACGGCCAGCATCGGAGACTAGGCGCATGGCAAAGATAAGCGAGTCGCACAGCGAAGAGACCCCGGCCGGATCCCAGGGAGCGGGCGGACGAGCGTCGCCGGACAATGGGCTGACGGTCGCGATTACCGGTGCAAAGACCGCCGCCGAGATGCCGAAGGAGATGCCTCCGGCGGAGCCTTTTAACCATCGCCTGGCTGTCGTGCGGGCCTCCGCGAATCCGCTCCTCGAAGCATCCCGTGTTCTGCTTCGCGCGCAGGCCGACATGCCGGAGACAGTGACATCAAAACATGCCATCTCATCATTGCAGTCAGCGCTCGAACAGGAGGTACGCACCTTCGAGAAACTATGTGAGCAGGCCAACATCCGCCGCGATCACATGGTCGGCGCGAGCTATTGCCTGTGCACGGCGCTCGACGAAGCGGCTACGCAGACAGCGTGGGGCAAAAGTGGCGAGAGCGGCGTGGAATGGATCACAGACGGGCTCGCCTCGACCTTTCACAAGGACCGCCAAGGTGGTGACAAGGTCTACCTGCTGATTGGACGGCTCATGACTGAGCCAAAGGAGCACCGCGACCTCCTCGAAGTGATCTACCGCGTCCTTAGCCTGGGATTTGAGGGCCGTTATCGCGTTTCGGCAGACGGCCCCCGACAGCACGACGCCGTGCGCCAACGTCTCTACACCGAGATCATGTCGCATCGCGGCCCTGTCCCCGCCGCACTCTCGCCGCACTGGGAAGGCGACTCGCGCGGGCGCAGTCGGCCGTTCTACGACTTCCCCGTCTGGATCACCGTGACCGTGCTGTCCCTGATCCTGCTCGCCCTGTACGGCTACGCCAAATACGACCTCTTGACACGCAGCGCGGTCGTGGAAAAGCAAATCGCCGACATCGCCCGCATGAGACCCCCGCCCGCACCGCCGGCCCTGCACCTGAAGGAACTGCTCAAGGACGACATCGCGGCGGGCAAGGTGAGCGTTGACGAAGACGAACATCACAGCGCGGTGACCTTCCACGGTGACGACATGTTCGTGGCCGGCAAAGCGGCCGTTAGCGCTTCGATGCAGCCGCTCATCAACAAGATCGCTGCCGAAATCGTCAAGGTACCGGGCAAGGTCACCGTCGTCGGTCATACCGACAACACCCCGATCCGTAGTCGCGCATATGCGTCGAATCAGGTGCTCTCGGAAGAACGCGCCACGCAGGTGATGCAACTGTTGCAGAACGCGGGCGTGCCGGCCAGTCGACTCGAAGCCATCGGCCGCGGCGACAGCGATCCGATCGCCGACGACAAGACGTTCCAGGGACGCGCGAAAAACCGGCGCGTCGAGATCAACGTCGCAGAATGAACACTCCGGCGCAATTGGGTTTTCGGGATTTGAGAATGAAGAAGTTTTTATCGTTTCTGGTGTCGCGGCAGTTGCTCGCATTGATCGCGCTCATCGTCGTTGGTCTGGTCATCTGGTTTGTCGGTCCGCTCGTCGCCTTCGGTGGCCTCAAGCCGCTTGCCGGCATAGGCATGAGGGTCCTGACGATCGCCATGCTGCTCGCGGGCTTGCTGCTGTGGCTCGCTGGCTGGTCGACGAGCGTCGTCTTCGTGGCGCTTCTTTGCCTGATGATCTGGTATGCCGCGCCGTTGCTGTCGCTCGGTCACGCGCAACCGTTCGAGCCGCAGTCCACGCGTGCCATCGCGATTGCCGTGGTGCTCGGCGTGTTTGCGATCTACTGGATATTTCGTCTTTGGAACAAGATGCGCGGCGACGAGCAGTTCGTGTCGCGGATACTGGAGTTCGGAGGCAAGCAGGAGCCTTCGCCGGCTGCCGAGCAACTGAAAGAAGTGAACCGGATCGTCAACAACGCACTGGAGCGCCTGAAGTCGATGCGCACCGGCGCGCGCGGACTTGGGCGGCTCTTCCAGGGCAAGCGCTATCTGTATGAACTCCCGTGGTATGTCACGCTCGGCTCGAAAGGCGCGGGCAAGACCACGGCGGTGCTCAATGGCGGACTCGCGTTCCCGGTCGCGGAACAGATGCAGCAGGCTGTCGGCAAAATGGGTGCAAGCGCCGGCACCATCAGTGTTGACTGGTGGCTTACCAACGACGCGGTGCTTATCGATACGCCGGGACGCTACACACGGCCCCGCGTGACTCAAATCGTCAGCGCGCCGGAATTGCCGCCGACTACCGACACCGTCCCGAGCAAGGATGGCAGCCATGCTAAGGTTGCTGCTGCCGCGCCTGCCCTCGATGTCGACACAGCCGAATGGCTGGGGTTCCTTGGGCTGTTGCGCAAGCACCGTCCGCGCGCGCCGATCAACGGTGCAATCCTGACGGTCGATCTCGCTGAACTGGCCAGCGAGGACGGGCATGCCCGCCTCGCTCAATCAGGGGCACTGCGCGCACGGCTGGAGGAACTGCGTACCGAACTGGGGATACGCTTCCCCGTCTATCTCGTGATCACGAAGATGGATCGCATGAGCGGTTTCAGTGAGTACTTCGGTTCGCTGACGGCAGAGGGCCGTTCTCAGGCATGGGGCTTCACGCTGCCATATGGCAAGGAGTCCATCGCGAAAGGAGGGCTGCAAGCGCGCTGCACAACCGAGCTGGGCCTGCTCTCGATGCGTCTGGCCGACGGCGTCAACACGCGTCTTCAGGACGAGTACGATACCGCCAAGCGAAGGCTGCTCGCGGCGCTGAATGAGGAATTCGCGGCCCTCGTGCAGCCACTGGGCGAGTTGATCGACAGCGTATTTCTCGACTCCCGCTACGACGCGACCCAGCGCCACGCAACGTTGCGTGGCGTCTATTTCACGAGCGCCGCGCAGGCGGGCGATGCAGTAGCCACCGAGCGCCAAACGATCGCGCAGCGCCTCGCGGCGATGGAGCAGCGCAAGCCCAATGCACAAAACTCCACCGCGTCCGGCCACCTGAGCTACTTTGTTCAGGACCTGCTGACCAAGGTCGTATTCCGTGAGGCGCACTTGGTTCGCCCGAACCTGCGCTGGGAATTCCGCTTCCGGCTTCTGCGTCTGATCGGCCATGCACTGGCGTTGCTGCTGTTCGCCTGGCTTGCGACCGGCGTCTGGGCCAGTCTCGGAAACAACCGTGCGTATCTCGATGCGATCGAACGGAAGGCGCAGGCATTGTTAGCCAAGGTCACGCAACTGTACAAAGCCCCGAAGCCCGAAGCCGTGCCCGACACACTCACCGATGCCCAGTATCTGGCGACATATCCGGGTCTTGACCTGTCGTCGCCCGACAGCGCGTATCGGTACGGTCTCTTCGTTGCTCCGGATATCGCCATCGGCTGTCACCACGCCTATGATGCGCTCGAAGATAACCTGCTGCTGCCGCAGATCGTGCGTCGCATGGAAGCTGTGTTATCAGATGCGATGGCCAGAAAAAATTCTGAAACGGCCTACGCTGCACTACGCGCGTATTTGATGCTGCAAGACAAGGCCAAGTACAACGCCGACGATGTAAAGGCGTGGGTGCTATCGGACTGGGCGAACACGGACAGCGCGGCCGTATTCGGTGGCCGTGCTTCGATGATCGAGCACGTCAACACCCTGTTCTCAGGCGAGCGCGTCGTACAATCGCCGTTCGTGAGAAACGATGCGCTAATCCAGCAAGCCCGAGCGTTCCTCGATATGAACAACGCGACCCAGCGCCTCTACGAACGCGCGAAGGCGGCGATGCAGAAGGAGGCGCCGGAGGAGTTCACGCTCCTGCGCGCGGTGGGCCCGCAGGCGGGTACGGTGTTCACGCGCGCGAGTGGCGAACCGCTTGCGCACGGAGTGCCGGGCTTATTCACCTACGACGGATACCGCGATCTCTTTGACAAACGCCTGCCCGAATT
>NZ_JBAUSA010000491.1:0-14483 GCF_049581465.1 Caballeronia sp.
AGGCTATTCCCCGCGATACAACGTCGCGTCGATCCTCTTTAGCGAGCCATCTTGCTCGGCCGCCACGTCGCGACGGCAAATACAGCAGTTGCAAGTACGAGCACATAAATTTTCATTCAAATCTCCATACACCTAACAATGTCTAATACCCGGTATGTCAATACGCAAAAAAAAAGCGACCCAGCAGAACCGCGCGTCAGTCAACTGACGCGCAGTTCAAAGTTGTTTCACCATGGATCGTTGCGATATCTAAACAACAACATGAGAAAGAGACGTGATCCCAACGAAACGCGTCGACCAATGATCGTTTGGTAAAAACTCCGTTTGCAAATGGCAAGCGATTCGCGTCCATAAAGCCGGATAACGCTCGGCCGCATTCAGCTACGGCCAAATGGGTACTATCGCTAGAGCGTGTTAGGCGCTTTCGGTCAGAGCAGACAACCGAGCGGAATGACAGAACGCAAGCCATACCTGACGGATGCTTCGGGCGAGGAATGGAGCTTCGTCGCTCGGTATCTGACCCTGATGGACGAAGACACACAGCAGCGCCGGTACGGATTGCGTGGATTTTTCAACGCGTTGCGCTGGATGGCACAAGCCTTACCTGCTGTGGCGCGCCGTCGATCAACACGGTACTGAACTCGATATCCTGCGTCGCAAACAATTAAACGTGACAGCACCCTTCAGGCAGACTGGATTCTTGGATCAAAGTCGTAACATCGCGGACAACACAGTTTTTCGACTGTAGCGCTTTCTCTAATTGACGGTCGCGTCCAAACTGGGCTGATCGGTTGGCGCAATACACGAACAAGGCACCAGCCGTTCTCAGGCCCCTCATCAATTGGAGAAGTACATGCCTTTCCTCAAATTTGACATCGTTGAAGGTCGCACTGACAAGCAAATCAAGACAATGCTTGATGCAGCTCACCGCGCGGTGCTGATATCGCTCGGCGTGCCGGAGCACGACCGCTATCAGCTCGTCAATGAACACAAAGCCTCACGCATGGTCGTAGAGGACACGGATCTTGGCATAACACGTACGAAGAACGTCGTGCTTGTATCGGTTACGTCGCGCCCGCGTTCCCAGGAAGCGAAGCAGTTCTTCTACAAAGAACTTTGTCGCGAACTCAAGGCGAGTTGCGGCATCGCGCCGAGCGATGTGATGGTGTCCTTCGTGATCAACTCGGACGTCGATTGGAGCTTCGGCAACGGCGTTGCACAGTTCATGACCGGCGAACTATAGACTTTGGTTCTTTAAACTTCGGTTAACTGACCAGTCGGTTGGTCCTTCACAATCAACCATTCAATCGTCCGGTGGTCCGTCTTTTTGTACGAACTTTAAGCATAGCTAAGTGTGAATGGAAGCGTCATGAAGATTTCCAGAAATCTAGGTGATCTCTCGATTTCAATCGGGGCGCAAGAGCTTGAACAAAACTCAGGTGACCCTTATCAGGCTTGCGATGCAGGAGTTCGCAGAACGCTGCAGGGACGATCATGCTCTCGGAAGTAGCGAGTCAGGAAGGAGCCGGACACAGATGTTACGCGAACAAAGAAAAGGAGCGTTTAGATGACATACTCGACCACCAATCCCTATACGGGAGAAACACTCAAGACCTTTGCCGACGCCACCGATGCCGAGGTGGCTCAGGCGCTGGAACAAGGGCATGCCGCTTACCAGATGTGGAAGGACGTGGCAACCGCCGAGCGGGTGACTGTGCTGCAGAAGGCTGCAGATCTACTGCGCGAGAAGCACACGCAATACGCCAAGCTGCTGACCCTGGAAATGGGCAAGCTGCTGACCGAGGCGGAGGCCGAGGTCGAGCTTTCCGCGTGCATCTTCGAATACTACGTCGAGAACGCCGAACAGCTATTGGCTCCGGAGAAGCTGCCTTCCAAGGACCCCGCGGTGAAAGATGCGATGCTGGTGCACGAACCGCTCGGCATCATCTTGGCTATCGAACCATGGAATTTTCCCTATTACCAGATCGCGCGGATCATTGCCCCACAGTTGTGCGCCGGCAACGTGGTCATACTCAAACATGCATCGAACGTGCCGCAGTGCGCTGATGCGTTCGAGCGATTGATGCTCGAAGCCGGCTTGCCGGCGGGCGGCTTCAAGAACCTGTACGCCACCCGCGAGCAGATCAAGACCATCATCAACGACCCGCGCGTACACGGCGTCGCATTAACCGGCTCGGAAGGGGCCGGGGCCATCGTCGCGGCTCAGGCCGGCGCCGCACTCAAGAAATCGACCATGGAGCTTGGCGGAGCCGACGCGTTCATCGTGCTGGAAGACGCCAACCTCGACAAGGCAGCCACGTGGGCCGTGTTCGGTCGTCACTGGAACGCTGGCCAAGTGTGCTGCTCGTCCAAACGTCTCATCGTAGTCGAGGCTGTCTATGACGCCTTCATCGAACGGTACGTCGCTGGCGTGAATGCACTGGAGGCCGGCGATCCGATGGATCGGTCCACGACGCTCGCGCCGCTGTCGTCGCTGGGTGCCGCTGACGACGTGCGCAAGCACGTCGAGGAGGCGGTCGCCCATGGAGCGACGGCGACTGTCATCGGTGCCGAAGTGTCGGATCGGGGCGCGTTCGTACGTCCGGTCATGCTTACCGGTCTGACCAAAAACAACCCGGCCTACTACTGGGAATTCTTTGGTCCCGTGTCGCTGATTTTCAAGGCCAAGGACGAAGCGGAAGCGATCTCCATTGCAAACGACTCACCGTTCGGTCTCGGCGGCTCGGTGTTCACTCAGGATCTCGTCCATGGCGTCGACGTGGCCCGGAAGATCTCGAGCGGCATGGTCTACATTAACCACCCGACTGCGGTGAAGGCCGATCTGCCGTTCGGTGGCATCCGCCGTTCAGGCTACGGGCGCGAGTTGATCGGACTGGGCCTGAAGGAATTCGTCAACCACAAGCTGATCGGCGTGACCGACATCGACGGCACGTTCTAAGCGCTTCCCGGCACGCGCGTGCCGATTTTGCCCGCTTCGCCCCAGTGCAGTTGCTCCAGGTCGGGGTGGGCCACTTAAGGAACAGTGCGGCCATAAGATCGAGCAAAACTGTTGAAAAGTGTCGCTTGCCGCCGGGTCGCCGCGACCTCGAAATCGACCGGTTCCAATGTGCCGGCAATATAAGCAATCAGAAGACAGAGCAGACAACCATGCAGAACAAGTACATCCTTGCGCTCGATCAGGGCACCACCAGTTCGCGCGCGATGTTGTTCGACCGCGAGGGAAACATCGTATCGTGGGCGCAAAAAGAGTTTCAGCAGATATATCCGCATCCTGGCTGGGTCGAGCACGACCCGCAGGAAATCTGGTCGACCCAGGCGGGCGTTGCCGCGGAAGCGGTGGCGCGCGTAGGTTTGCACGGTTCGTCGATTGCCGCAATCGGGATTACTAACCAACGCGAAACGACCGTCGTGTGGGATCGCGCGACCGGCCAGCCGGTATACAACGCGATTGTCTGGCAGGACCGCCGCACCGCAAGCTTCTGCGACCAACTCAAGGCGCGTGGCCTAGAAGACAAGGTCCGCGCGAAGACCGGCTTGCCTATCGATTCTTACTTCTCGGCCACGAAGATCCGCTGGATTCTCGACAACGTGGACGGCGCCCGCGAAAAAGCCCAACAGGGCAAGCTCGCATTCGGAACGATCGACACGTGGCTGACGTGGAACCTGACCCACCGCGAATTGCATATTACCGATGTGACGAATGCCTCGCGCACCATGCTATTCAACATCCGCACCTTGCAATGGGATGATGAATTGCTGGACGCGTTTGAAATTCCTCGCAGCATGCTGCCGGAGGTGCGGGCATCGTCGGAGATGTACGGTGCGACTGATGCCTCGCTGTTCGCTATCCGAATCCCTCTCGCGGGGATCGCAGGCGACCAGCACGCGGCGCTGTTCGGCCAGATGTGCACGGAACCCGGGATGGTCAAGAATACCTACGGCACTGGTTGCTTCCTGGTCATGAACACGGGCACGCACCCCATCGAATCGAGCAATAACCTGGTGACGACAATCGCCTGGAAGATCGGCGATCAGGTCAACTACGCGCTCGACGGCAGCATCTTCATTGGCGGCGCGGTAGTGCAGTGGTTGCGCGACGGCCTGGGCATGATCAAGCGCGCGGCGGACATAGAAGCGCTCGCACGCAGCGTTCCGCACAGCGATGGCGTCTATCTGGTGCCGGCCTTCGCAGGACTGGGGGCGCCGCATTGGAACGCGCGGGCGCGTGGCACGTTGTTCGGCGTCACGCGCGGAACCACTTCGGCGCATCTCGCACGAGCGGCACTCGACAGCATCGCCCATCAATCAATCGATGTGCTGCGGGCAATGGAAGCCGATTCCGGCATCCGGATAGGTGAATTGAGGGTTGGCGGCGGGGCTGTGGCGAACGACCTGCTGATGCAATTCCAGGCGGACATCCTGGGTGTGGACGTGGTGCGCCCGCAGGTCAGCGAAACCACGGCGCTCGGTGCGGCCTATTTGGCCGGGCTCGCCGTCGGTTACTGGAAGGACGTGGATGAACTGAGAAGCCATTGGAAGCTGGACCGTCGTTTCTCGCCGGATCTTGCCGCCGACGAGGTCAAGCGTCACTTGCACGGCTGGCAACGCGCGGTGAATGCCGCAAAGGCCTGGGCGGACGCGGACTAGGCGCCGACAGGATCGAGCATCACTCTCTTCAGTTCATCCATTCTAGAGTATTCCTCCATGTCCACTAAAGAAAGACTGGTCAGCCGGGAATTAGTCGGCGCATTGATTTCCGAGGCCATAGCAGTCCTTATTATTATTGCATTCGGCGACTCGGTGGCATGCATGTATATCCTTTACGACCCGAGCCCATACGTGAATGCCTATTGGGGCGTCTGCATGTCCTGGGGCCTGGCGGTGACCCTCGCCATCTACGTCACAGGATCGGTTTCGGGCACTCATGCCAATCCTGCCGTGACTCTGGCGGTTGCCTTGTTCCGCGGCTTTTCATGGAAGCGCGTGCTGCCGTACTGGGGCGCGCAAATGGTCGGGGGGTTCTTGGGTGCGGTCATTGTCTATTTGCTGTTCGGGCCGGTGATCGACCACTTCAACTTGGTTCATCAGCTGTCACGGGCCGGCGGCGGGGCAGCGGGGGTTTTCTTTACCCATCCGGGCCTGGCCATCACGCCGATGCATGCCTTCTCCGATGAAGTCGTCCTGACCGCATTCCTCCTGTTCGGCATTTTCGCGATCACCGAGCAGTTCAACGAGATGGCTCCGCAGGCCAACGTCGGCGCGTTGATGATTGGCTTCCTGGTGGCGATCCTCGGTTCGTCGATGGGCTATCTGGAAGCCTGGGCGATGAACCCGGCCCGCGATCTCGGACCGCGCGTGTTCGCCTATTTTGCGGGCTGGGGTTCCTCGGCGCTGCCTTCACCGAATAACTACTGGTGGATTCCGGTGGTCGCTCCCCTGATTGGCGGCGTGATCGGCGGGGGGGCTTATCAACTGCTGATTCACCCGTTCTTGCCGGCGCGGGTTCGTGCGCTGCAATCGGAGCGTACTGGCAGGCAACCCAACCTGAGTGGGCAAGCGACGAAGTAGCGCGGCGATATACTCAACTTTCGCGGCTTTGGTAGCGTTTGCTGCCAAAGTTGTTTAGCCCCGTCGTTTAGACCCAGTATTTGCGCGCCGTCAGGCGAATCGGCGGAGTTGGATTTTCCGCTCTTGCCCGAGCGCAGCGGCGGTGAATTTTCGAACCTGCGATGCATAACGCGAGGCGCGGTTTGTCCCTGGTGCACACCACGATTATGCGTTGGGTGAACCGCTTTACGCCGGAGTTCGTCAAGCGCGGGAATCGTTTTGGCGTACCCACAGGGCGGTCATGGCGTGGTGACGAAACCTACCTGAAGATTCGTTGCAAGGGGGTTTATCAGTACCGTGCGGCAGATCGAGCCGGCCAGACGGTGGACTTTATGCTCAGGGCGAAGCGCAACGTGGCCGCGGCCAACGCCTTTTTCAGCAAGGCAATCAAACATCAAGGACAGCCGCCGGAGACGATCACGCTCGATGGCTATGCCGCCTCACGCCGGGCGGTGCGTGAGATGAAGGCAGATGGCCTGCTGCCTGAGGACACGAAGATCCGGTCCCCGAAGTACCTGAACAATCTGATCGTGCAAGACCATCAAAACATCAAGTCCAGAACGAACGTGATGCTCAGCTTCAAAAGGTTCAGGAATTTCGCTACCACGATTTCAGGCATCGAATTGATGCGTCGCATTCGCGAGGGTCAGTTCAACTTCTCCATGCTCGGACTCAAATAAACCGCCGCGCCCCTTGTCTAGAATTCCGTCCCTGTTTAATCGATAAGGTATCCATATCTATAGGAAACATCTCGTCCAAACAAGCCATTGCACCAGAGCTCACAGCGTGTCGTGCTCGTGCATAGATGCAACGGCTTCAGCGCCGTTGCATCGAGCGTCTACAACATGCGACGCGCGGTCGCGGCGGTGGAAATGGAATTCATGGTCGGCTCCATTGCCGAGCTGGAAGGAACGATCTAGTCGATCGAGATCAGCCAGATCGGTAGCTCTGCGCAGGTCGATGCCGATCACCTTTTGGTCCTGTATGGACTGTTCGCGGATCTTGGGCCAATTGCGACCTCGGCATGAAGGTCATGGGCGACCGCGTAGAGGTCGATACGTCGAATTACGAAAGCTCGCGTTCCGGCATCTTCGCGGTGGGCGATATCGCGACCTACCCGGACAAGCAGAAGCTGATCCCCTCCGGTTTCCACGACGCGTCGCTGGCACTGCGAAAAGCCTATGCCTACGCGTATCCCGAGAGGAAACGGGTACATGTGCGTTCAAGCTACGACGCGGGCCTGACCGAGCGGATTGCGTCGGGGTCGGCGCATCACGAGTGAGCTTGCCACACTGGTACCGACGATCAATGTTCGAAGGCGGCCGGATAGGCAGGCTCGCCCGCCGCATAAGTCATGTGCGTACGCGTTGGCGTTTCGGCAAACCAGGCATCGATCTTCGACGCGGTCGCGCTCGGGACATGAAGGCCGAGCTTGGACCGACGCCACAGGACATCCTCGGCACTGCGGGCCCATTCGTTGTCGCGCAGATAAACGAGTTCAGCTTCGTACAAACCGGGGCCGAACTCCGCTCCGAGCTCAGTGAGCGAACCCGCCCCTGCAAGGAGCAGATAGGCACGGGTGCCATAGGCGCGTGCATATCGATACGCGAGGGCGGCTGGCAGCCACGGATATTGGCTGGTGAATTCGATGTGAAACGCATTGAAATCCGCGTTTGGAATATCGCCGCCGGGCAGGGTTTTGCTTTCGGTGGACGAAGGCTTCGCTGTGCGCATCGGAACCGCGAGCAGATCCATCGATTCTTCCGCGAGCTTGCGAAACGTGGTGATCTTGCCGCCAAATACCGACAGCAATGGCGCCCGGCCATGGCCGGCATCGAGTTCGAGGTGGTAGTCGCGTGTCACGGCTGACGGGTTGTCGGAGGCTTCATCCAGCAACGGCCGCACGCCTGAATAGGTCCAGACCACGTCGGCGGGCATGACTGCATGCTTGAAATAGCGATTCGCCGATTCGCACAAATAGTCGATCTCGTCGGCCGAGATATGAACGTCGGCCGCATTTCCGCGAAATTCCAGGTCCGTCGTGCCGATCAGCGTGTAGTCGTGTTCGTACGGAATGGCGAAGATGATCCGCTTGTCGGGGTTCTGGAAGATATACGCATGATCGTGGTCGAACAGCTTGCGCGTCACGATATGACTCCCCTTAACCAGCCGCACTTTGTGTCGCGCGGGCGTACCCAACACTCCGGTCAGCAACGAAGCCACCCACGGACCCGCCGCGTTCACGATAGCGCGCGTGCTGATGCTTAGCGTCGTGCCTTCGCGCTGCTGCAATCGCGCATGCCACGCGTCTCCCTCGCGCGAGGCGCGGACCAACCGAGTGCGCGTCATGATGGTCGCGCCAGCCTCATGCGCACCGAGTGCATTCAAGACCACTAGGCGGGCGTCGTCGACCCACGCATCGGAATAGACGAAGCCACGCTGGATCGAATCGACCAGTGGCGTACCGGCCGCATGGCGACGCATGTCGATTCCACGCGAAGGCGGCAATAATTCGCGACGGCCAAGATGGTCATAGAGTAACAGCCCGAGCCTTATCATCCATGCCGGCCGAAGATCGGGCATGTGCGGCATCACGAAACGCAGCGGCCTGATCAAGTGCGGCGCTGCGCGCAGCAGCACCTCGCGCTCGCGCAGTGCTTTCCGTACCAGGCCGAATTCGTAATATTCAAGGTAACGGAGGCCGCCGTGAATGAGCTTCGTACTCGCTGACGAAGTATGTGCCGCCAGATCGTCCTGTTCGACCAGCAACACACGCGATCCACGTCCCGCGGCATCCCGGGCGTTTCCGGCACCGTTGATTCCTCCACCCACTACCAGCAAATCGAAGTCCATGATCTATTCTCCTAGCTACGTTCGAGGTTGAAAACGAACATGCTCCAAAATCGATCTCCCCTGTTCGTCGTAGTAACGTGACGGCGCCCTTGCCCCGTCTCGACGTCGAAGCATTTCTCTAACCATAAGAAATGTTTTGAAGTTCGCCAAATTCTCGTCCCGAAACGCGTCTAACTAGGATGTTCAGCCTGAGCGATCGAGCGGTCAATCGTCAGCCCGGAGAAACACTCTTTACCCAATGAACGAGCTTCGCAAAACGGCATCAAAGAACTGGACGAGTGATACACAGCAGGCATTGGCAATTTGACGTTCGAACCCATTCGTCAAACGCATTCCGATTTTTTCAAACGCGTAAGAACAATCCCTGTAAGGAGTGCGACAGTCTAGATCAAGTAGTTGCTTCGGCGTACACGTCTTACGATTTATTTAGCCCTCACGGGTTCAAAGATTCCCATATCATGGGGCAGTTCGACGAAGCAGCCGGCCACCCCGCGTTGATCCGACTTTTGTTGACTAATACAGGAAAGTCAATTACCGGCAACGATGTTTCCGACGCCGAGGCGCGGTCTTACACTCGTGACACGTTGCCCGGCGGCGTGTCAGCATTTTCATGCGAAGACAGTTAACTCACTTTTCTTAGGATTACCAAATGACTACAGTAAAACGTACGGTTGTTGTTACGGGTGCATCAAGTGGGATGGGCTTTGCGCTAGCAAAGGCATATCTTAAGCGGGGCTACAATGTGGTTGGAAACGCGCGGACGATTGAACGTCTCCAAGCCGCGGCCGAAAAGCTCGGCAATCCCGAAAATTTCCTTCTAGTTGAGGGTGATATTGCATTGCCCGAAACGTCGAAGAAGATTTTCGAGAAGGCAATTGCGAAGTTCAAAAAGGTGGATATCCTTGTCAACAATGCGGGTGTTTTTATTGCGAAGCCAATCACCGGTTACACGACGGAGGATTTGGACAGTCTTATCAACACCAATCTGAAGGGATTTTTCTATCCGACGCAAGCGGCCGCTGCACACATGATTGAAAACAAGGATGGGCACATCGTCAATATCACGGCGGCGCTTGGAATGCAGCCGAGCTCCGCTGTACCAGCGACGGTGCCCGTAATGGTCAAGGGTGGACTGAATCAAGTGACGAAATCGCTGGCGGTCGAGCTTGCGAAGCACAACATCAAGGTGAATGCGGTTGCCCCCGGCGTGATTGCCACGCCATTGCACAGCCCGGACAAGCACGCGTTTCTGTCTACGCTCAATCCACTCGGTAGAGTGGGTGACGTTGATCAGATTGTTGACGCGGTACTCTATTTGACAGACTCAAATTTCACCACAGGCGCGATTATCCCAGTCGACGGCGGGGCCGCCGCAGGACGATAGCCGAGGCTCGGGGTGCATTAGGCGGGTTAAGAGCGATCCCTGCCCACGCACCCGTGCGGTATCGAATCAAGCGCCCAATCCGGGTCGCGTTCGGCTTGATGGAAGGAGAATTTCTATGACCGGTCGTCCACACTTTATTGTCCACGAAGAATCAAACAGCTACTGGCGGGTCGTATTTGAGAATCCTCCGCTCAATCTTGTTAACCCCGATACATTGGTGCAACTGCGGCAACTCGTCGGTCGGATTGAAGCGTCGGCTGAGCTAAAAGTCGTTTTATTCGAGAGCGCCAACCCCGACTTTTTCCTTGCCCATTACGACATGGCGCGTGCCACCGAGAAAGTCGTCGGTGAGGGCACCGTCGAATCGCCTTGGATCGACTTTGCAACACGGCTCCTCTATGCTCCTGTCATCAGCATCGCGGCCGTCCGAGGCAGAGCCCGCGGAATAGGTAATGAGTTTTTGATGGCCTGCGATCTCCGCTTTGCAAGCATTGAACGTGCGATATTCAGCCAGCCGGAGATTGGCGTTGGCATCGTGCCGGGTGGTGGGGCATTAGAACGCCTGCCTTTGCTCGTGGGCCGCTCACGCGCACTTGAGATTATCGTCGGCGCAGACGACCTCGACGCTACGACAGCTGAATGCTATGGTTTAGTCAATCGTGCCGTTCCGGATGCAGAACTAGATATGCTAGTCTTTAATCTTGTGCGACGCATCGCCTCTTTTGATAAGCAAGCAATAGCAGAGAGCAAGAAGGCGTTGAATCGAACAGGCACACCTGATCCAGCCGACTTGCGATCATCTCAAGAACTGTTCCGGTCTTCGATCCGATGGCCAGGGGCGCGCGCGCGCTTTGAAACTCTTGTTGAGCGCGGGCTCGGCCAGCATGGCGATTTCGAGCTAAGGTTAGGTCAACATCTCGGAAGTCTGTAGGTCATCTTACTTAAGCCTTGGTCGTCGATTTGGACTGAACCCCTGAAGCTAGACCAAGGGTTCAGTCTCATCCCCGGTCAGGATCACACGCAAATCAACATCCAGTCGCATCCGTTGCCTCGTACCCGCCAAGCCTCGCTGCATACCCGTAAGCTTTGATCAATGCACCGGACGCACCTGTTGTTCAACACGTCCGCTTCTCATGGCTCGCGCGAGGTCCGAAAGTCCAGCTCCCAAGCAAGGTAGCCACTGCGATCAGGCAAACGCGGCAAAACGCTCGCGTTAAATCGACTTCTACATGCGATCGACGTTCATCGCCCCTTACAGGAGCGTCGATTCCATATTCGACCGTTCCTGCGCGCCTGTTCTTTGCCGCGACTGCCTCATTATCGAAAGCTTCCGTACCGACTGTGAACGCTTGCTCGGGCTGGGCCTGCATTGCGGTCCAGAAAGCCTCGCCGTTTCTCCTGATATCAGCCGCCCTAATTTCAAGGTCGTGCCTTTCCGCTAACACTATTGGAGCGCTTGTAGTGTAGCTGTCGCAGCAAGTCCCGCCGCGGAAATTCCTTCGCCGCGTTCTTGTCCCGGGCGCGGACTGCACCGCACGCGGGACAAGTCCACTGACGAACCGTTAGAGGTAAGGTGTCCAACGGGAAGCAACATGGGTGACAGGCCTTCCTCGAGGCGAAGAACCGGTCCGCCCCCAGTATGTACGGCCGTACCATCCCGCCCTGTAGGCTAGCTGGCGCTGCGGCTCGCCCCAGTCAGGCGGCGCCCACGTTTCCGCGGACGCAGCGTTTTGTGGTTTAAAAAAATATCTCAACAACTTCGTATTTATGCATAGCAACGCAAACCTCCAAAACGTTTTAACACCCCTTCGTTCCACGCTATGAAATCGATCCTGCAACTGCACGGAGGACTGTTCGCGCGACGCCCGCGAATGCTCCCGCATTGCCGCCCTTCGTTGTGCACCTTCTGGGTACCCGTTCTGGACGAGCGGCGCTTCACGCTGAACAACATGTGCGATGCATACCGCACTATCAGGGCAGGCGCAGCAAGAGGCGAGCTGGTGGTCGATATCGCCGCCTCAAACGCTTAGCAGGAGAACGGCCACAGAAATTGGCTACCACCAGACCAGGGTGATGAGGTTAGCCCTTCTCCTGGGTTTCGATCAGTACCGCGCAGGGCGACTTTTCGATGACTTTTCCGCAGGTCGACGGCTTGGCCCAGCGGCGTAGCCGTGACAAACGGTGACGTCCCATCACAATAACCTCCGCAGTCAGCAGCCGGGCTTGTTCGATGACCACCTCGGCCGGAGGATTTCCCGCGCAGAGGTGCTGTTCCACCGTGAGATTCCGGTCGGCAAGCTGTGCGGCTGCGGCAGTCAGGACCGATTGTGCGAAAGATGTCTGCGCGTGTGCGGGCGGATAGATCAGGCCATCGGGCGCGACACCGCTTTCGCAACCGGGAGGCAACAAGTAGGATGGGTCGACAACGCAAAGAAGGTGTACGGTTGCGGTACCTGGCGCCGCCACGCGGGCGGCCAGGTCGATGACGTGGACACTCTGGGGTGAGCCGTCCAGCGGAACCAGAAGGATATTGAACATGGCTGGAGATACAGTCAGAAGTGGTGTGCGGCGGATGCCGGCGACGATGAGGAATTCGTAGCGCACGAGATCGCCCTCCGGATTCAACCGCTCCGACACGATGGCGCGCCGTGCATCGAAATTTGCCTTGTATCGATTATTCAATACTCCAAATTTATTAATTTTCGCGGCAGCCGAGGATAGGCACGATTGTGAACAGGCATCGAAAAGGCGTCCTTGCAGATAGAACAATGGTTCATACGAATCCTTTATAGGTGGCCGCGCATGTAGCATTGGGCTAATACTAGAGGCAATATGCGCGTCGTAGGAGCCGTTGTTTATCAACAGACCGTTAGCCAACCACAACGCAATAAACCAATTGATTTTCGACAGACAATACTGTTGCTCGACAGTGACCATTTACCCAAAGGGCTTGTTTGCACACAATCGGTTCAGCTACCGCGGTCTACGGATCGCGGTCGGCCCGGGCGGTAGCGACGTGAGGCTTGCCAACTGGCTGCTTGTTTAGACGGCTCAGTTTTTGTGGTCATGAAAGCCATTCCCAAGATATCGCTGCGGCACTCATCGTTCCGCTGATCGCACTTGTTGCCAGTAGGAACTTTTATGCCGAACGATATCCTTCCCTAAAATCCGCCGCACCTTCGATATCTTGATGTGGCGGCCGCGGCCGCTTCTGTGGTCTCGTTGAGTCGCCTCGCTTTCGCACAAACGAATCAAGCCATCGCTGAAGTCGCACAGTCGACGGGCGACGACACGACCGCTATGTGTCCACTTCGTATGCATGGATCCAATCACGACTCATCGATTTGAAAAGGCGTATCAAGGCAACCAGCTGGCCTGAGCGGAAAACGGTGACTGACGCGCCGCAAGGCGTGCGGGTTATCCGTCTGAGCGGTCTTTGCATTGCGGCTCACGTGCGTGGTTCACAGTGTCCGCTTTCGCGGTCGGCCGAGCGCAGTCGCCGCCCCCATGCGAACGGACAGTGTCGTTCACAACCAACTGGAGGACTACGCTTACGACCGCACGCTGACACGGAGAACTTGCGTACACCCTCGCAACTCGGCCCGATGCCGGAGGAGGATCAGATTCGTGACTATTTAGCACGTTATGTCACTGTGTGATGCACATTTGTTTCGGATGTTATAGATGTTCGGCTGCTGAACAAGGTGAATCATGAGCGACGCCGCCGATTTCCTTCTGCACCTTATCCGCCTGTTCACGAACGTGTTCTTTTACCAGACGATATCCACGGCGAACCGTTTGCCGTCGCAAAATACGCTTGGGCCAGTCGTTATTGCGATTCCGGTCAAGCCATCGATGTCGGTGTTCGCCGAAGAAAATGAAGTCGAGAAATTCCGCCGCGCGTGGATTCCGCGCAGCATGCCCCCGCCGACTGACAGGCGGGAAAATCGGCCGGGCAAGCACGTCGATGTGGGGTGGTAAAAACAACAACACAACGGAGAGACAGATGCGCTTCATCCGCACGAGCCGACCGAAATGCGGTAAGAAAGAGCGACGCGATCGCGACTGCAAACAGTTTGACGTTAGACCATTTCATAGACGGCTCCATTTTGTACGTCCGTCGCGCCACGACCATCTCGACCAGCAGACTCGAGGTTACAAGGACAGCTCATCCGAAGGTAAATGCTTGCCTTCTCGCACCCGGAGCAGGAATTTCGCGGTGAGCACGGCGCGCAGCGCATTTTAACCTCGAGGTTTGAGAAAACACCTTGAACCCCAGCTTGAACGTGATGTCCTTGAAGTTCACGCGAGTTGACGTTTATCTTCCCTTTTCGCCCTTCGGAGCGATTAGAAGTCAGCTTCTACACAGTGTTTATATCCCGTCTTTCAACCACATGAAACACCTATCGATTCCCCCAACCCAGCCTCATGAAGCGACCTGGCCCGGTAACTCATTGGCGGTTACGGGTCTTCCGCTGAGCGTTGCCCCGGACCGAGGACTCGACACGTTTGTGTACAGCTATCGGCGATGATACGGGTGGGTGACCTGTCTTGATCGCAGCATCATCTGAAAGATTCGCTTTGCTAAGGATCCAGGTCCGTTGCCCCAATCTCTATC
>NZ_JBAUSA010000492.1:0-5146 GCF_049581465.1 Caballeronia sp.
ATCTTGTATCGCGTGGCGGGTGAATTGGGCGCCACCAAAATCGCACTGGGGCATCACCGCGACGACATTCTCCAGACGTTGCTCCTGAATATGTTCTACGGCGGAAAGTTGAAGGGCATGCCGCCCAAGCTGCAATCCGACGACGGCAAGAATGTCGTTATCCGGCCACTCGCTTATATCAAGGAAACCGATCTTGAGCGGTTTGCCGAACTGCGCGAATTCCCGATTATTCCGTGCAACTTGTGCGGTAGTCAGCCGAATTTGAAGCGCGCGGAAATGAAGGAGCTGATTCGCGATTGGGAAAAGCGCTTTCCGGGACGCGTGGAGAACATGTTCAACGCGCTTGGGAAAGTGGTGCCGTCGCATTTGATGGATCACGGGTTGTTTCAGTTCGGCGAATTGCGCGCGACCGGCGTGCCCGATCCCGCAGGGGATATCGCTTTCGATGAAGATGCGTGCGCGACGCAAGCGCCATCGCAGACGATTTCCATCGTTCAGTTCGACGATATTTAGTTCTGGATGTAGCGCGGGGTGAGTTAGCGGGAACGCCTGCTTGAACGGCAGGCGCTCTCAGTTTGATTACGGTCAAACTTGTCCTTCGAGGCTTCCCGCTCGCCTCTCAAAATCTAGCTGAGTCGTTGCTCAGCAAGGCCGCGCCGGTTTTTTCCCGAAATGCCCGCATGTTATATTGGCGGCTCTTGAAACTCCTACGAAGCCGACGCCATGAACATTGTGATTTTGGCGGCAGGCGCTGGCAAGCGCATGCATTCCGCCTTGCCGAAAGTCCTTCATCCCCTGGCCGGCAAGCCGCTTCTTTCCCACGTGCTGGACGTTGCACGCACGCTTGAGCCCACGCGGCTTGTGGTTGTCGTCGGACATGGCGCCGAACGGGTCCAGAAAGCGGTTGGCGCGCCTGACGTCCAGTTCGCCATGCAGGCGCAACAACTCGGCACTGGCCACGCGGTTCAACAGGCGCTGCCACTGCTCGATCGTTCCGTACCCACGCTTATTCTTTACGGCGATGTGCCGCTCACGCGCGCCAGCACGCTGAAGCGGCTCGCTGACGTCGCAGAAGGCGGTCGCTACGGCATCTTGACTGTCACGCTCGACGATCCCGCGGGCTATGGCCGTATCGTGCGCGATGCGACCGGCGCGGTGCAACGCATCGTCGAACAGAAAGACGCGAACGCCGATCAGCGAACGATTGCGGAGATCAATACGGGCATCGTGATTACGCCTACCGCGCAACTCGGGATCTGGCTGGCGTCGCTGAAAAACGATAACGCGCAAGGGGAGTTCTACCTCACCGATGTCGTCGAGCGCGCGATTGATACCGGCATCGAAGTCGTCACGTCGCAACCGGACGAAGAGTGGGAAACGCTTGGCGTGAATAGCAAGCAGCAGCTCGCCCAACTCGAACGCATTCATCAACTCGACGTGGCAGAAGCGCTGCTGGTCGCGGGCGTGACGCTCATGGACCCCGCGCGGCTCGATGTGCGGGGTACGCTCGAATGCGGCCGCGATGTCTCCATCGACGTGAATTGTGTGTTCGAAGGCCGCGTGACGCTGGCCGATAACGTCACTATCGGCCCGAATTGCGTGATCCGCGACGCCAGCATCGGCGCGGGTACGCGAGTCGATGCATTCACGCATATCGAAGGTGGCACGACCGGCGCGAACGTCGTGTTGGGGCCATACGCGCGGCTGCGGCCGGGCGCGGTGCTCAGCGACGAAGCTCACGTGGGCAACTTCGTGGAAGTGAAGAACGCGGTGCTTGGGCGAGGCTCGAAGGCGAATCACCTGAGCTATATCGGCGATGCGGATATTGGCGCGCGCGTGAATATTGGCGCTGGCACGATTACGTGTAATTACGACGGCGCGAACAAGTTTCGCACGGTGATTGAGGACGATGTGTTCGTCGGTTCCGACACGCAACTCGTCGCGCCCGTGCGTGTGGGGCGCGGCGCGACCATTGCGGCCGGGACGACCGTGTGGAAGGACGTTGCGCAAGACCAGCTTGTGCTGAACGAAAAGACCCAGGTCGGCAAAAGCGGTTACGTGCGGCCGGTGAAGAAGAAAGCCTGAACGTTCCATGCCGGCGCGCGCCTGGGTGGCGAGCGCCGGTCGAACACGCAACCTCTGGAAAGGACGAAGCTCATGTGCGGAATTGTCGGCGCGGTCGCGCAACGTAACATCGTATCGGTGCTGGTCGAAGGCTTGAGGCGGCTTGAATATCGCGGCTACGATTCCTGCGGCGTGGCCGTGATCGCCAATGGTCAACCGAAGCGCGCACGCAGCGTCGCCCGTGTGTCCGATCTCGCCGATCAGGTTCGCGATACGCACCTGGAAGGCGAAACCGGCATTGCGCACACGCGCTGGGCCACGCACGGCGCGCCCGTCACCGACAATGCGCATCCGATTTTCTCGCGCGATGAGCTCGCGCTCGTGCACAACGGGATTATCGAGAACTACGAAACATTGCGTGCCATGTTGCGTGGAAAGGGCTACGAGTTCGTCTCGCAGACCGATACCGAAGTCATCGCCCACCTTATTCACAGCATGTATCGCGGCGACTTGTTCCAGGCCGTGCGCGAGGCCGTGAGGGAATTGCACGGCGCGTACGCCATTGCCGTGACGCATAAGCAGCAGCCGCATGTGGTTGTCGGCGCGCGCCAGGGTTCGCCGCTCGTGGTCGGCCTGGGCGATGGCGAGAACTTCCTCGCCTCCGATGCCCTCGCGCTCGCGGGCAGCACCGATCGCTTCGCGTTCCTCGACGAAGGCGACGTTGTGGAGATTTCGCTCGATGGCGTGAAGATCGTGGACCGCCAGGGTCTGCGGGTTGAGCGTGAAGTTCGCGTGGTCGCGGCTTATGGCGGCGCCGTGGACCTCGGGCCGTATCGGCATTTCATGCAGAAAGAAATCTTCGAGCAGCCGCGCGCCATCACCGACACGATTCCGCAAGCCGATCGTTTCGATGCCAGCTTGTTCGGCGATCAGGCGGCAGACGCTTTCGGCGATATCGACAGCGTCTTGATTCTTGCTTGTGGAACGAGTTATTACTCGGGCCTCACGGCTAAGTACTGGCTTGAATCGATCGCGAAAATTCCGACGCAAGTAGAGATTGCTAGTGAGTACCGGTATCGCGAGTCGGTGCCAAATCCTAAGACGTTGGTGGTGGTGATATCGCAATCGGGCGAAACCGCCGATACGCTCGCCGCGTTGAAGCATGCGCAATCGCTTGGGCACGCACATACGCTGGCGGTTTGCAATGTCGCCACCAGCGCGATGGTTCGGCTGACTAAGCTCGCGTTCTTGACGCATGCGGGGACGGAGATCGGCGTTGCATCGACTAAGGCTTTTACGACGCAATTAGTCGGCTTGTTTGTGCTTGCGGTCACGCTGGGCACGTTGCGCGGGCACGTGAATGCTAAGCAGGAAGCGGCTTATCTCGTGCAATTGCGGCACTTGCCTGCGGCGCTTAATAGCGTGCTTGCCTTGGAGCCGCAGATTATTGCCTGGTCGGAGGAGTTTTCGCGTAAGGAAAATGCGTTGTTCTTAGGGCGTGGTTTGCATTACCCGATCGCGCTTGAAGGTGCATTGAAGCTGAAGGAGATTTCCTATATTCACGCGGAGGCTTATCCGGCCGGCGAGTTGAAGCATGGACCTTTGGCGTTGGTGACTGAGGCGATGCCGGTTGTGACCGTTGCGCCCAATGATGCGTTGCTGGAAAAGCTGAAGTCGAATATGCAGGAGGTCAGGGCGCGGGGCGGGGAGCTGTATGTGTTTGCCGATTCCGATACGCGTATTGTCAGTGAGGACGGTATTCATGTGATTCGGATGCCTGAGCATTATGGGTTGTTGTCCCCGATATTGCATGTTGTGCCGCTTCAATTGTTGGCGTATCACACGGCTTGCGCGAGGGGGACGGATGTTGATAAGCCCAGGAATCTGGCTAAGTCGGTGACGGTGGAGTAGGGGGTGTTTGGTTGTTCTAAGTAGTTGGAGACCACTATTGGTATGGGGTAACCGGTCGAAAAAGAATCTGTTGGCCGGTTGATTCAAGTGCTCTCAAGCCCCCCGTCGGGGTTGCATCGGGATAGCCTCTGGAACTTCATTGGAAAATCTGTCCGTACGGTCCATATTTTCCGCATCGTTTCAAGTTCTTCTCCGACGGCGCGCACAATCGCGTTAACCAAAATAACCTCCATGCGGGCTTCCTGGCCGGGATCCGCAATGCGGGGAGTGGCTACCACCCAGGCCGGCAGACACTGGATTTGCCGTTCGGGCCGGATTCACAGTTGAGTGCTGGCGAGTTTTACAGCGAGCGCGACAAACACCAGGCTGGCAAACCGGTTGAGCATTCGTTGGGTGCGCGTTGATCGCAGCAGCAGCTTTCCGCCAACGCCCGAAGAGAATGCGATCAGGCTGAACACGACGAGGCTCGCCGCAATGAAACTCATCCCGAGCACGGCAATTTGAAGGGGGATATGCCCTCGGTCTCCGATGACGAACTGCGGCAAAAACGCGAGGAAAAATATCACTACCTTAGGGTTACTAAGGTTCATGAGTAGGCCACGCCGATACAGGTGGGCCGCGTCAACATCCTCGACCTTGCCTGGATTTACGCCTACCGGCGCACGCCACGCCTGCCACGCCAGATAGACAAGATAAGCGGCACCGACGCTTTTGAGCAGCGTGAAGGCCAGTTTGGAAGCCACCAGCAGAGCGCCGAGTCCAACTGCGACAACAAACGTGTGCACCAGAAGCCCCGTACACAGTCCCAATACGATCACCATGCCTGAGCGAGGACCTCGCATCGCAGACTGCAGCAGCACGAAGAGATTGTCCGGACCGGGAGTGAGCCCCAGCACAAGCGAAATTCCGAAGAATGGCAACAACGTCGAGAGGGGCAGCATTTAGATAACTCCTTGCGATTCGGTACGAGCGACTCGGGCAGTCAATGGATCTAAGCATAAACGGCTGACCGGACCCCGGGAACCCTCAAGCGACTCGAAAACTTGCTCATTCGTCTCAATCGATTGAAGTAACTATGCGCCCGGCCTGTGGCGTCCTCCGCGTAGTACAGAGGCGACGTGGCATGTCTTAGCAGACAATGGGGTCGCTCACACGACGGTCAGCCTTGGGT
>NZ_JBAUSA010000493.1:0-5040 GCF_049581465.1 Caballeronia sp.
GGCCACGGTCGGCGCGCCAAGCCATTTGACGATCTGCGCTGAGTCATAGTCGAACGACGACATCAGCAAGCCCATCCATGCAAGGCCGTTTCTCTCTTAGCTTCGATTGCCACTATCCGTCTGCTCACCGTTCTCTTCTTTCCAGTAGTTCCAGCAAGCCGCGTAACGCGTGCACGGCTGCCTGAGTGCGAACCTGTTTGCGATCGCCCTTGAATTGCAGGGTCTCGACCGCCGTGTGCAAGCGGTTGCTCCACGCGAACGACACCATGCCAACAGGCTTGGCGTCCGTGCCGCCGCCCGGACCCGCTACGCCGGTAATCGCGAGCGCAACCTGCGCGCGGCTGTTTCTCAATGCGCCCTCGGCCATTGCTTTCGCAACCGGTTCGCTGACCGCGCCGTGCTTCTCGATCATATCGGCTGGAACGCCGATCATCTCCGTCTTCGCCTGATTCGAATACGTGACGAAGCCACGCTCGAACCAGCCGCTGCTGCCGGAGATATCGGTGATCGCGGCAGCGACCATGCCGCCCGTGCAGGACTCTGCCGTCGCGAGCATCAGCCGCTCGTCGCGCAGTTTGTTGCCGGCACGGATCGCGAGCTGGTGAACGATGTTGTCGGTGGCCATGTCGAGTCTCGGTGAGAAGGTGGATTGGCTCGGAAGACCGGATCAGATCGTCATGCGCCACAGCGCAATGACAAGCAAGGTGAAGAACGCCGCGGCGATATCGTCGAACATGATGCCGAAACCGCCCTTGAACTGCCGGTCAAAATAACTGATGGGCGGGGGCTTCACCGCGTCGAAGAAGCGAAACACGAGGAACGCCCACAACTGCCCGGTGAACGTGGCCGGCGTAACCAGCAGCAACACGAGCCAAAACGCGATGATCTCGTCCCACACCACCGGAGACGGATCGGCGATCCCCATTTTTTTCGCGGTAAAGCCGCAAAACCAGCAACCGGCGACGAAGCCGACCGCGATCAGCACGGCCCACTCGGCCACTGTCAGGTACGGATTGAATGCCACGAACGACGCCCACGCGAACAAGGTGCCGACGGTGCCGGGCGCTATCGGCGACAAGCCGCTGCCAAATCCCAGCGACAGGATATGCAGCGGATGCGACAGCATGAAGCGCGCGCTCGTGCGGCGCGAAGGCTTCGGCGGCGGCTCACCGCCGGTTGTGTCGATAGTGGGATCAGTCTGCATGAAAATGGTCAAAACCCTTGACGCGAAAAAGAACCGGGCCGTTATTGCCGCGCCAGTCGATGGCCGGCGTGTCGCCGGGTGCGGCCAGGTTGTGAATTGTACCGATGCACGTGAGCGGCACTTTCAGGCGCTTGGCAATTCGCTCGATCTTCGGGCGGGCCTCGGCGGGCGCGGTGAAGCAGAGCTCGTAGTCGTCGCCGCCCGCGAGGACGCATTGCAACTGCATTTCTGCCGGCATTGCCGCGACCGCCTCCGAGCGTGGCACGAGATCGATATTCACGCTTGCCCGGACCTTCGAACGCTTCAGGATATGCACGAGGTCGCCGGCCAGGCCGTCGGAAATATCGAGCGCGGCGTGCGCGACGCCACGCAATGCAATGCCGAGCGCCACGCGTGGTTCGGGCTGTTCGAGCGATTGAATCATCGCGCTTTCAGCAGCCCCTCCATCCATGGACCATTCGCCCCGCCGGATGCCGAGCCCGGCGCGCGCGTTGCCGAGCGTGCCCGAGACCCAGATGTCATCGCCGGGATGCGCTGAGTCGCGACGCAGCGCGCGGTTTTGAGGAACGTCGCCGAACACCGTGATGCAGATGGACACGTGCGGGCCGCTGGTTGTATCGCCGCCTATCAACTCGCAATCGAATTGCCGGGCTATATGGAACAGTCCTTCGCTGAACGATTCCAGCCATCGGTCATTCGCGTCGGGCATCGACAGCCCGAGCGTGAACGCGCGTGGCCTGGCACCCATCGCGGCCAGATCCGAGAGGTTCACCGCGAGCGCTTTGTAGCCGAGTTTCCACGGCGATACATTGGGGAAGAAGTGGCGGCCGGACACCAGCATGTCGGTGGAAATCGCGAGTTGCATGCCGCGCCTGGGCGCAAGCAGCGCGCAATCGTCGCCTATCCCGAGCGTTGCCTTCGGCTCTTTGCCCTGAGGTGTGCTGGCATGAAGCGCGGCGGCGGGCTGCGCGAAATATCGTTCGATGAGGGAAAACTCTGAGGACATCAGCGATCCGGCAATGACTTGGAAAAGTTCTGGGCGATGCAATGAACGGCAGTGAATAGCCGTGAATGTCGCGAGCGAATTGACGTACGTTCCATCTCGATAAAGCAGACAAGCCGCGAGAACGCGTCGCGGGCGGCTTTCGACAACGATGCACAGCTTGTCCTGATGGCCTATAGCCCGCCGATTAAGGGATTGTCTACGGGGTTGACTGTTTGAATGGCGCTACAATGTGTTCGAACATCTATTCTAATCTCGCTCTAGCCAGACGCCTCATGACCACACCTGCCGATAGCGCCAAAGCCAAACTGCGCGAAGCTGCGCTCGATTATCACGAATTCCCCACCCCCGGCAAAATTGCGATCGCGCCGACCAAGCAGATGATTAACCAGCGCGACCTCGCGCTGGCGTATTCACCGGGCGTCGCATTCGCGTGCGAAGAAATCGTCGCTGATCCGCTGAACGCCGCGCGCTTCACCGCGCGCAGCAACCTGGTCGGTGTCGTGACGAACGGCACGGCGGTGCTTGGACTCGGCAACATCGGGCCGCTCGCGTCGAAGCCGGTCATGGAAGGCAAGGCGGTGCTGTTCAAGAAGTTCGCGGGCATCGACGTGTTCGACATCGAGTTGAACGAGATGGACCCCATGAAGCTCGTCGACGTGATTTGCGCGTTGGAGCCCACGTTCGGCGGCATCAACCTGGAAGACATCAAGGCACCGGATTGCTTCATTGTCGAGCGGGAATGCCGCAAGCGCATGAAGATCCCGGTGTTCCACGACGACCAGCACGGCACGGCGATCGTGGTTGCGGCGGCCTTGACCAATGGGTTGGTTGTCGTCGGCAAGAAGATTGACGAAGTGAAGCTCGTCGCTTCAGGTGCAGGCGCTGCGGCGCTCGCTTGCCTGGATTTGCTCGTCGAACTTGGCATGAAGCTCGAGAACATCTTCGTGACGGATCTGGCCGGCGTGGTCTACAAGGGCCGCGTTGAACTGATGGACCCGGACAAAGAGCGTTTCGCCCGCGAGACTTCGGCTCGTACGCTAGCTGAGGTCATGGAAGGTGCAGACGTGTTCCTCGGACTGTCCGCTGGCGGTGTGCTCAAGCAAGACATGGTCAAGAGCATGGGGTCGAAGCCGCTGATTCTCGCGCTCGCCAATCCGACGCCGGAAATCCTGCCGGAACTGGCACTGGAAGTGCGCCCGGACGCGGTACTTGCCACCGGCCGCACGGACTATCCGAACCAGGTCAACAACGTACTGTGCTTCCCGTTCATCTTCCGTGGCGCGCTCGACGCAGGTGCGAGCACGATCACGCGCGCGATGGAGATTGCTGCGGTGAACGCGATCGCGGAACTGGCGCGCCAGGAGCAAAGCGACATCGTCGCCACGGCCTATGGCATTCAGGATTTATCGTTTGGCCCGGAGTATTTGATTCCGAAGCCCTTTGACCCGCGCCTGATCGTGAAGATCGCGCCGGCGGTGGCGAAGGCGGCGATGGAATCGGGCGTGGCCACGCGTCCTATTGAAGACATGGACGCGTACGAGCAGCATCTGCAGCAGTTCGTGTATCACAGCGGCACGACCATGAAGCCGGTGTTTCAGCTCGCGCGCAGCGTTGAGCCGGACAAGAAGCGCATTGTGTTCGCCGAAGGTGAGGAAGAGCGCGTGCTGCGCGCGGTCCAGATTGCGGTCGACGAAAAGATCGCCAAGCCAATTCTGATTGGACGGCCCGCTGTGATTGCGCAGCGCATCACGAAATTCGGCCTGCGTCTTACGCCGGGCGTGGACTTCACCGTGGTCGATACCGATCACGACGCGCGTTATCGCGATTTCTGGCAGGCGTATCACCAAATCATGTCTCGAAAGGGCATCAGCGCGCAGATGGCGAAGCTGGAAATGCGCCGCCGGACAACCCTGATTGGCGCAATGTTGGTCAAGATGGGCGAAGCGGACGGCATGATCTGCGGCACGGTCAGCACGACGCACCGGCATTTGCACTTTATCGACCAGGTTATCGGCAAGAAGGAAGGCTGTTGCGTTTATGCGGCAATGAATGGGCTGGTGCTGCCGGGAAGGCAGATTTTCCTCGTCGATACCCATGTGAACGTCGACCCGACGCCCGAGCAGCTCTGCGAAATCACGATCATGGCGGCTGAGGAAGTGCGTCGTTTTGGCATTGAGCCGAAGATTGCGCTGTTGTCGCATTCGAACTTCGGCACGAGCAACGCGCCAAGCGCGATCAAGATGCGCGATACGCTCGCGTTGCTGAAAGAGCGTGCCCCGGATCTGGAAGTGGATGGCGAAATGCACGGCGACGTGGCGCTGGACGCGAAGTTGCGAAGCGAAGTCATGCCTGATTCGGTGCTGAAGGGCGACGCAAACCTGCTCGTGCTGCCGAACATTGATGCCGCGAACATCTCGTATAACTTGTTGAAGACGGCGGCGGGGAACAACATTGCCATTGGGCCGATGCTGCTCGGTGCGGCGCTGCCGGTGCATGTGCTGACCGCTTCGGCGACGGTGCGGCGAATCGTCAATATGACTGCGTTGCTGGTGGCGGACGCGGCGGCGAGTATTCGGTAGGCCCTGGGTTCGGGCTGGGGCGGTTGGGGCGGTTCTGGGTTCTGATTGCGGCGAGTGTGGGGATGGGGTGGAGTCCTCCTGCTCGCGTGGTCGTTCTGCTTAAGTCGGATTTTCTTGCTTATTACTGTTAGCCCCTATCCGGGGCGGGACTTCATTTCTTTTCAAACGCGAAAAGAAACGAAGCAAAGAAACGCGTTCAAACCGCGAATACCTCAGTGTCGTCGTTGCTCATTTCAGGTTTTTGGCACGAA
>NZ_JBAUSA010000494.1:0-6692 GCF_049581465.1 Caballeronia sp.
CGGCGACGGTCGCAGCAGCCGCGCCCTCCGCGCACAGCCCGACGCAGCAGAACGCGCGTGCGGAAAAGATCCGTGCGGCGCTCGGTGGCGCTGCCAACATCATGAAGCTCGAAGCGCTTGCGCTCACACGCCTGCGCGTCGTGCTGTCCGACGCCTCCAGGCTCGACCTTGCCGCCCTGAAGGCGGCCGGTGTCCCCGCGACGCAATCCTTCACTAACGGCGAGTTCGACCTGATCGTCGGCCTCGGGGCGAAAAACCTGGCAGGCGCGATGCGACAAACGCCGGCAGGAAGCCCTCCCGCTTGAGGGAGCCTGCTTTGGGGCGGAGCCGGCATTCCTCAAATCGGGGACGATGTGTCGACCATCGGCATTGTCCGGCCCGGTATCGAGTGCGCCGAAGACTGCAGTACTATTCTGTCGCCTGTCCGTTTACCTGGACGGGCATTCGCAAATGGTCTTCAATTGAACGGCAGATCATCGAGTGGGCGAGTCGAAGGAGGCCGCATGGATACAGCAAGGCTGTTTCTGGAAGCTCAGCCGTTGTTCACCCTCTTCCTTACTATCGCGTTCGGATACCTCATCGGCGATGTGAATGTCAAGGGCGTGTGCCTCGGGTCTGGCGCGGTCCTGTTTGTCGGTCTCGCCATCGGGGCTTTCGCTCCCCGATCCGCCCCGCCAGCGCTACTGGGCACGCTTGGCCTGCTTCTCTTCCTTTACGGAATCGGCATCCAGTACGGAGGACAGTTCTTCAAGGGCCTGACCAGCCCGGAAGGCATCAAGGCAAACGTAGCGGCATGCCTCGGTGTGCTCGCCGCCGGGTTCGTCTCCTGGATTCTCGTCCCGTTCGCCGGTATCCGTCTCGCGGACGCACTTGGAATGTTTGCCGGCACCGGGACGAGCACGGCCAGTCTCCAGGCGGCCATCGCAACACTGAAAAACAACGAGACCGCGGTGGCTTACAGTGTGACTTACCCGTTGGGCGTAGCCGGCCCGATTCTGTTTCTTTTCGTGCTCAAGGTCGTGCTGAAGGCGAAAATCGACGCGCCGAAACCAAAGATCATCGAAATGGCCGAGATCGCGCTCAGGAATTCCGGATTCGTCGGTCTGAAGCTGTCCGAACTGACGGCCCGCCTGCCGCAAGGTCTTGCGATAGCCGCCGTGCGTCGAAGCCATCACAACCAACTGCCGGCCGAAAATCTCGTGCTGCGTGAAGACGACGTGCTGCTGGCAACCGCCACCGATCCCGAGATCCTGCGCAAGACAGCTGACATCTGCGGCGAATTTCAGCCCGGCAGGATGACGAGCCACCGGGAGGACCTCGACTACATGCGCGTGTTCGCTTCCAGTCCCAGCGTGGTGGGAATGTCGCTGCGCGACTTGCGATTTCCCGACGGAGTGACTTGTGCGATTGCGCATGTGCGGCGAGGCGACGTTGATCTCCTGCCCGGCCCCGAAATCGTTCTGGAGGCTGGTGACCGGGTCGGCGTTCTGGTGAATCGCGCGCATATGGCGTCGATCCGTTCGTTTTTTGGGGATTCCATCAAGGGGACCGCGGATCTCAGTTACATCTGCCTTGGGATCGGTGCCGCGGCAGGTCTACTTGCAGGTGCCATCTCGCTGCCGATCCCGGGTACCGGCGGATTCAGTCTCGGACTCGCTGCGCTTCTGATACTGGCCCTCTGCCTTGGCAAGGCCCGCCGAAATGGTCCGTTCGTGTGGGTCATGCCGCTATCGGCTAACCTGGTCTTGCGCAATCTCGGGCTTACCATCTTCCTCGCGCAGGTCGGCATATCATGCGGGCCGAAATTCGTGAGTACGGTTGGAACGACGGGCCCCCTGCTACTGCTGTACGGGCTGCTTGTCCTGCTAGTGCTTGTGGGTGTCACCGCAATATTCTCGGTGTGGGTTTTCAGGCTGCCGTTTGACGCTTCGATTGGTGTGATCTGCGGCGCGACCGGCAACCCGGCCATCCTCGCGTTCGCCAACCGGATCGCGCCCACGGACCGTCCCGATGTGATGTACGCAATGATCTTCCCGTCCATGACCATCGTTAAGGTGCTGTTTGTGCAGCTCGCGATATCCCTGTCAGGCGGGTAAGCGTGCTGCGTTGGACGACGGTAATTCACGAAACTGCTGGAGGTACGCCATGGATATCGCCGTTTTCGGCACGACACCCTACGACCGTCGCTATCTCGAGGACGCCAACGCGGACGGCCTTCATCAGCTAAAGTTCTTCGATGCCTCCTTGAACACCCAGTCTGCCGGTCTTGCCGCGGGTTGTCCGGCCGTCTGCATTTTCGTCAATGACAACGCAGACGCTGCCGTGCTCGATATCCTTCACCGCGGCGGAACGCGCCTGGTCGCCCTTCGCTGCACGGGCTTCAACAACATCGACCTCAAGGCGGCGGCCAGTCTCGGCATCAGGGTTGTACGCGTTGTCAGCTATTCGCCAAACTCCGTTGCCGAACATGCGGTCGCGCTGCTGATGGCGATCAACCGGAAGATCCATCGAGCCTACAACCGCACCCGGGACTCAAACTTTTCGCTTGATGGACTGATCGGGTTCGACCTGGCCGGCAAGACGGTCGCCGTCGTCGGCACAGGCAAGATTGGTCGGGTCTTCGCGCGGATCATGCTCGGCTTCGGCTGCGACGTCATTGGATACGATCCCGAGCGTTCGCCCGAATTTGAAGCGATGGGGGCCCGTTATGCGCAGCCTGGTGAGATCGGAGAGAAAGCAGACGTCGTCTCTCTTCACTGTCCGTTGACGCCTGCAACACATCACATCATGAATGCCGAGACGCTGGCCCGGGCAAAACCAGGCGCCCTGCTCATCAATACAAGCCGCGGCGGCCTCATCGATACTGAAGCCGTAGTCGATGCACTGAAATCCGGTCAGCTCGGCGGACTGGCAATCGATGTGTACGAGCAGGAGGCAGACCTGTTCTTCCGTGATCTCTCAAGCGTCGTGATTACGGATGACCTGATCCAGCGACTCATTTCGTTCCCGAACGTGATCGTGACGGGCCACCAGGCATTTCTGACGCGTGAGGCATTGACGACGATTTGTGAGACCACGCTTCGCAGCGTCTCGGCTTTCGAGCGAAACGAAGCCCTTGAAAACGAGATCCGGGCCGGCTGAGCGTCATAGGCGCCCTCGTTACCCTGCCCGGTTGAGATGCGGGGGTGCCCAGTCCGTCCCTCTGCGTGCTTTCAAGCCTCCAGCACCACGACGCTGCGGGCCTGTATGTGACTGTGATCGCACTCCATCGCCCCCCCGCGCGGCGACGGCAGGATGTCATGTGGAGCATTCAACGCGGTATCGATGATTCGGTGCCAACACCGCCCGTTGAGGGAGGGAAGCGCAACGCGACGCGCTGAGTTGTCCATGTTCAGGATCACGTGGAGAGGCGCTTCATCTGGCTCTTCGTCGCCGAGCGTGAATGCAAGGAGACGTGCGCCTCGCTCATGCCAACCGGGTTCGTGCAGGCGCTCGCCGTGCCAGGTCACGTCCGGCATCGAATGCCCTTGTGCAACTCGCCCGATCAGGAAGCGCCGCCGACGCAGACTCGGGTGACGCTTGCGCAGCGCAATCAGTTCGCGCACGAACTGCAACATCCCCGAAGCGCGATCCAGCACGCTCCAGTCGAACCACGACAGCGCGTTGTCCTGGCAATAGCCGTTATTGTTGCCGCGCTGGCTGCGAAGCAGTTCGTCGCCCGCAAGAATCATCGGCACGCCCTGGCTCAGAAATAATATGGCCATCAGATTGCGGGCCTGCTGGCCACGCAACTGCAGAATTCCCGCATCGGCTGTCTCGCCTTCTGCTTCGCAATTCCATGACAGATTGTCGTTGCTGCCGTCGCGGTTCTCCTCGCCGTTAGCCTCGTTATGCTTGCCGTTGTAGCACACGAGGTCATTCAGCGTAAATCCGTCGTGACATGTGACGAAATTGACGCTGTTGGCCGGCCCCCTGCCATCATCGGCATAGAGGTCAGCGCTCCCGGCGATGCAGGTCGCGACCTCTCCAATGATCCCGCCATCGCCGCGTACGAAGCGGCGAATTACGTCGCGGTAACGGCCGTTCCACTCTGCCCATGCCATGCCCGGAAACGCGCCGACGTGATAGAGACCGGCAGCATCCCAGGCTTCCGCGATCAGCGGAACGCGTGAGAGAACGCGTGAAGACTCGATTGCCCATGGCAGAGGCGGATCGGCCATCAATTCGCCATGCTTATCACGCACGAAAACGCTTGCCAGGTCAAACCTGAAGCCATCGACACCCATCTCTTCGACCCAGTATTCGAGGCATCGGACGATGTACGCCGTCACCAGCGGATGATTGCAGTTGACCGTATTTCCACAACCTGTGAAGTCAAGATAGCGACGCCCGTCGTGCGGATCGTGCTGATAGAAGATGTCATTGACGAGTCCCTTGAAGTTGATCACCGGCCCCGCCTCGCCCGCCTCTGCCGTGTGATTGAACACCACATCGAGCAGCACCTGGATGTTCGCCGCATGCAAGGCGTCGGTCAGTGCGCGAAATTCCTCTACGGCGCGGGTGGGATCGATGCAATAGCGTGGATGCGGACTATAGAAACTATGCGTGCTGTAGCCCCAATAGTTGATAAGCCCGCGGGCGGCCGCTGCGGGCGGAACGTCCTGCTCGTCAAACGCCATCACGGGCAGCAGTTCGACGTGGGTCACCCCTAACTGTTGGAGGTAAGGAATCTTCTCGATCAGTCCAGCGAACGTGCCAGGATGCTGCACGCCGCTCGACGGATGGCGTGTAAAGCCGCCAACGTGAAGCTCGTAAATGACCGCGTCGGCCAGGCTCGCAATCCGTGCGTCGGGTGCGGGCGTGGATGGGGGTGTGGGCGTGGGCCCGATCACGATCGCACGGTGCGCAGCATGCCCGACATCCGGCGATTCGATCGCCCTGTGCCGCTTCCACAGGACATCGCTCACTGCACGGGCAAACGGATCGAGCAGTTCCCGGCGAGCGTCGAAGGCGCGGCCCGTGCGTTGCGTGTCGTTCGGGCCGTCCACTCGCCACGTGTAGCAGATATGGGCGGGAAGGTTCTCGACGAACACGTGCCAGTAGAAGAAGGTGCGATTGTGCTCCGACGTAAGCGTGACCGTCTGCAACGGTTCCGGGCTATCCGGTTTTGCATAGAGCAGCAATTCGACATGCGTCGCGTATCGACAGAAGACGCAAAAATTGACGCCTCCAGGCACCACGGTTGCACCCGGAGGAAACCGCGATCCGGCGCGAACCGCAAAACGCCGGACTGGCTCAGTGTCAGGCGTGATCAAGGGCGATTCTCACCGGAGAAATTTTCCAGATTCGTTCACAGTACTCGCCAATCGCGCGATCCGACGAGAATTTCCCCGAGCGCGCCGTGTTGAGGATCGACATGTGCGTCCAGCGTGCCGGGTCCAGCCAGGCGGCGCTCACGCGCTCCTGGCACGCTACATAGTCCGCGTAATCGGCGAGCACCAGAAACGGATCTACCTGTAGCAGATTCTCGACGAGCGGACGAAACACCTGCTTGTCGCCGCGCGAAAAATATCCACCCGCAATCAGATCCAGCACTTCGCGCAGTTCCGCATTGCCTTCGACATGCTGCGACGGCCGATAGCCTTCGCGCTTGACATGCTCCACCTGTTCGGCGGTCAGTCCGAAGAGGAAAAAGTTCTCGTCACCCGCTTCCTCGCGGATCTCGACGTTCGCGCCGTCCAGCGTTCCGATGGTAAGCGCGCCGTTCATCATGAACTTCATGTTGCCGGTGCCGGACGCTTCCTTGCCGGCAGTCGAAATCTGTTCGGACAAATCGGCGGCCGGATAGATAAGATGTGCGTTCTTCACATTGAAGTCTGGGAAGAACACCACCTTCAGCCTGCCATCCATTTCCGGATCGTTGTTTACCACCTCGGCAATGCCTGTGATCAGCCGGATCATCAGCTTCGCCATCGCATAGCCAGGTGCCGCTTTTCCTCCGAAGATAAAGCAACGCGGTACGACGCCCTGCTCCACACCGCGGCGCAGGCGCTGATACAGTGTGATGATGTAAAGCGCGTTCAGATGCTGTCGCTTGTATTCGTGAATGCGCTTGACCTGTACGTCGAACAGCGCTTCGGGATCGACGGCGATGTCCGTGATGCTGCGAATGCGCTCAGCGAGGATCTTCTTGTTCGATCGCTTGACCTCGCGCCACTTGTCCTGGAACGCGGCATCGTCGACATACGCGTCGAGTCTCCTAAGCCGCGTGAGATCGGTGGCCCACCCTTCACCCACCAGCTCGTCGAGCAGCCGCGCGAGCCCCGGATTGCTGAGCAGCATGAAGCGGCGCGGCGTAACGCCGTTAGTCACGTTGTGGAAGCGTTCGGGCCACAGCTCGGCGAAGTCGCGCAGTAGGGTCTGCTTGAGGAGATCGGAATGCAGCGCGGCTACACCATTGACGGCATGGCTGCCGACCGTCGAGAGGTGCGCCATGCGCACGAGCTTTTCACCCTTCTCGTCGATTAGCGACATGCGTGCAACGCGCGCTTCGTCGCCGGGGTAGCGTTGTCGAACCTCGTCAAGGAATCGGCGATTGATCTCATAGATGATTTCGAGCGGACGCGGTAAAAGGCTTCGAAAGAGCGGCAATCCCCAGGTCTCGAGCGCCTCGGGCAAGAGTGTGTGATTGG
>NZ_JBAUSA010000495.1:0-3091 GCF_049581465.1 Caballeronia sp.
TCCGAGCACCACGAACGTCGGCACAGCGCAGCAGAGCACCAGCTTGTCGTAGTAGTTCATGTACGGGTAATACCGGAACAGCGCAAACCCCGCCCCGGCGACCATTGCCAGCGCGAACAGCCAGTCCGTCACGCTGAGACGCTTGAGAAACGGCCGCTCGTCGAAGAGATGGGGATCGACGGGCACTTTGCCCGCGCGCTGTTGCGCCGAGGTCGACTGCGAGGAGGCTTGTGTGAGGTCCATGATCTTACCGAGTTGAATCGTGCGAGCCGGTGGACTTCACGTCCGAAGGCGTTTCCGAGGACGCCGACGGCGCCGCCAGTTGCGATTTGACGCCAAGCGCGGCGCCGATCGCGTCGCGCGTCTGCGCGAATTCTTTCTCGAAATCGAGGGTCCTGCGCGCGGTGGACATTGCCATCAATACGCTCGTACCACCCGATGTGGTGTCTTTCAGCCAAAACCAGAGACGGCGTTCCCGGACGTAAAACATCGAGAAAATGCCGAGCACGAGCAGGAGGCTGCCCACGTATACCAGTCTCTCGCCCGGTGCACGAGTCAGCTGGAATGTAGACGACTGCACTTGCTTGAACGAATCGAGTTGCAGGAAAAACGGTGCGCCGTACAGGAAGCTGTCCGACAGTGCATTGATTGACGACTGAATGAACAACGCACTTTTTTCGTCTGACTTCGCCTCAGGCTCACCGTTTTTTGTACGCGAAAGTTGCCAGAGCTCCAGGGTCACGCCCTTGAGTGTGTGCAGAAGCAATCTGGCACCCTCTTCTTGCTCCGCACGGGTCTTTGATCTATCTATGAGACTCGATATCCGCTGAAAGCCACCTGAGGGCCCTGCCGCATCCATCGCGATCTCATTCTGCTGCGCGCCCGCGAAAAGATTGATTACTGCCAACGCGTTGTCTACCAGATGTTTTTCGACATCACCATTGGCGTTCGGCTCCGAACGCCGCACGAAACGGCGTGCGGCCTGCACGCGCATGTCAGGCGTTTCGAGCGCGGCTCGCAAGTTCATCCACTCTTTCACCGAGTTCCGCTCGTCGGCAGGAATGCGCAGAAAGCGAAAAGGATCGTTCAGACCGAGCCGCACGCCGGCGAGGAACATCGGCTGGCCGGACATAGCCACAGGCAGCATATAGTTTCGATACTCGCGCGCCTGGCCGTCTGAGCGACGAATCTTGTATTGCACCGACGGGCCCAGGTTGCGTAGATCATCCAGTCTTGCGCGCTTCGCACCCGAACCTAAGCGCGCGTCAAAATCTTGCTGAAGCGTGTGGGCCCGGCCGACCCTGCGCGCGTCAGTGGCGCCGCTTCCGTCGGTGATATCTTCGACGTTGATCGCGCGAAAGTCAGTGAGCTCAACCGTTTCCTCACCACCCTCAATTGTCCGCGGAACCGGCTTGCCGGTAGCGCCGACCGTACCTTCGAATGGCTGGGTCTCAACATCACCGCCTGCCATCGGCCACGCTGTCATTGCGAGCGTCGAGCCGCCATCCTGAAAGCCCGATTGATAGATAGAGATACCGTCATGGGTGAACGGCTTATTCACTTCCACGCGCGCTGGAATGCGCTCGCCGGTCTTGCGATCGGTCAAGACAATATCGCTCGCGAAGAGCTTAGGCATGCCAGTTGAATAATAGGCGACGACGAACTTATCAAGCTGGACAGAAAACGGCAGGTCCTGGACCAGTGCGCCGTCTTGCTCGCTGAGAACCGCCGTGCTTACACGCTGCCCCTCTGACACCAATGCAAAACCGCGAAACGCTGGATTCGACGATGACAACCGATGCTCTGGCGCGATATCGGCAATCGCCATATCGATCTCGGTCGGCGTCTTGTGGAGAAGCCACATTTGCAGCTTGATGGGAAGGTTGCTGTCGATCAGACCGCCGAGGCAGATCACCACAATCGCGACGTGCGCCAAAACGTAGCCGAGTTTGGTCAGTGCGCCGCGTTTGCCTGCGATCAAGGTCGCACCGGTATCCGTTTCGCGCTTGATCAACCTGTAACCCATCTTGCCCGCGAGCCGCATCAAGAGCACAGTCGCATCGGCGCGGCTCAGGGTCGCAATGTCGAATGTGCCCTTGTGACGGAACGCGCGAAGACCGTCTTCACGCACGCGATCTTTCCAGCTCTTTATGTCGGCGATCATTTTCGGGCCGTTGCGCGTCACGCACAGCGACACCGAAATCACCAGGAATATCAGGATCAGCATGAACCACCACGCGCTGTACACGGTGTAGAGGCTCAAGCCGCGGAAGATGTCAGCCCAGAACGGACCGAATTGGTTCACATAATTGGCGTAAGGGTCGTCTTGCGTAAGAACCGTCCCTATGACGCTTGCAATGGCCAGCACCACCAGCAGCGAGATGGCGAAGCGCATCGAACTGATCAACTCGATGGCGGGACGCACGCTGCCACGGTTCGACCTGGACGGCAATCTCGACGCGGTTATGCTCATTCGAACTCCGCCTGAACGCTCAGGATTGAAATGCGGATCATCGACCGCCGTGACAAGCCCGAAATAGGCGCTGACATTGGATCGGCCTTCCGATGCAACGCGTCCACCTTGAGGAATACCGGTTTCGTTGTCACACCCTCTCGACTGTGGACTTGTTTTGCTTTCGTTAATACTTAGAACACCGATTCACGCATCGCGAGTACCTTATTGATTAGATTCAAAAGCATCTCTCGGGTCAACCGCCGAAGAGTATCTCGCTTCATACCTGCGTATAAAACGCCAGCACATCCGTCGGCTTGTCCAGACTTGCAAGTTGGCGTGAGGTCGGCATGTGCGGAGCTACCCGGCGTACCGATCGCCCTCAAAACGTCGACCTCGTTGCACCGTCGGTGACCTCACGAAACCTACAACAGCCGAGAACGCCGCCAATGCGAGCTACCGCTCACCGTCACGACGACCCACCACTTTTGCAGCGAGAACCCCACACAAGCAAGTGCATGCCGGTCGTCATGCCTTCGAAGTCCATGATTGATTGTCACTCGAATCCGAGGCACAACAAATCGCGGTGCTTGAAACCAACGCTTATCGATAACTGCGAGAACGGAGCCAGGCGCCGGA
>NZ_JBAUSA010000496.1:0-1609 GCF_049581465.1 Caballeronia sp.
GTGTTTGGCTTGCCGATAGGGCATCGTGGCGCCGAGCTCCGCGTGCAGCCATCTCAGTTCACCGGTGCTTGCCTCCGTCAGATAGTCCTTGAGTGGAGAAACATACGTTGAGCCGTCAGCACCACAATTGCAGGCCTTCCATCGTTCGCGGCAATAGAAAACCTTTCCCAGCGGGGTCTTCAGCTCCGAGCAATGACTATCGTGCAGGCGCCGCTGTAGGCCGCAGCCCACACAGAATCTACGCGACGCGCAAAAACGTTCGATCTGCCCGACAACGAACTCCTGCTGCACACAATTGAGCAATGACTTGCCTTCGGCGAGTGACAGTCCGACGTCTCCGGGTGTCTGATCTTCTACGGGCCTGTGAAACCGCATGACCTCAACCCTCTTCCCCACACTCCCATCGCCATTATCGAACTCAAGAACGATCGTGCATCGCATGGCGGCTCCTAGGCTAGGCTCGTAGTTAGGGCGACGATACCCTTTCGTGCGCCCGTCTCCCAGCCTTTTTAACGGCTTCCAACAACAACGGCAAGCCGGTATAGCTCGCCGCGACGCGCCTCGATCAGTGCACGCTGCTTCGCGGAGAAGGTGAAGAACGTGGCAAGGTCGAACTCGGTGAGCTCACGAGGGATCTGCCGGATGCCAAGATAAGTGACTTGCCAGTGTTCCATCGCGCTCGCCTCGAAGCGAATGACGGACCGACGAGCATAGCGACAACAAATTGGCGGGGCAACGATTGTTGGCCGCGCTCCCGTCGGCGTGGACACCAACGTTCGTCCAGCCGTGACGGAATCGACTACCCAGGTAACTGCTCAATAACCCGGGGCAATCCCGCCAGGCGTTGTATCAGCTTTGGCCGGATCATCGGGCTAGGATGCAGGCGACGACCTTCTCGCAGGCCGCAACGAATTTCGCTTGTAAACCGTGGACGGCGATGTTAACTTTCGTCGCGTCGCCACTCTCTACGTTGCCAGGTCATGAGCATCCCTCAAAAATTTATCCCGCCGGATATCGCGCGAGACGAATTGACGCCGCGGGAGCTTGAATTGCTGGCGGTGCTCGAGCAACTGACCGATATGGTCAATCGCCAGCAAGAGCGGCTTCATGCACTGGAACAGGAAATCGCCCGGCTGCGCAAAGCCGGCAAGCGCGCATAGCCTCACGCAGTCGTGAGGAAGAAACTCGCTGCGCCGTATATCCCCAAAGCCGAGCACACGCCCGCGGTCATGAAGTTGCTCGCCTGGGGTGAAGGCCTCATCGAAATCATCCTTCGCCTGCAGGAGCAGGAGTTGCATCTGAAGGATGAAGTCGCCGTGCTCAAGGGTGAGAAGAAGCGCCCGAAGTTCAAACCGAGCCGCATGCATGAGGAGGCTGGCAAAGCCTGCGCACCCGATCGGCAGCAGCAAACGAAGCCGGCCAAACGACGTGGTAAGCCCAGCAGGAGCAAGACCGCCCAACTGAAGATCGATTGCGAAGAGATCATCGAGCCGGCCGAGCGGATCCCGCGAGGCTCCCGATTCAAAGGGTATCGAGACTTCGTGGTGCAGGACCTAGTGATCGGCTCTCGCAACACGCGCTATCGGCTCGCACGCTGGCAAACACCAGA
>NZ_JBAUSA010000497.1:0-1790 GCF_049581465.1 Caballeronia sp.
TTACTTGTTAGACATCCGTTTCTCTATTGAAGTCGAGCGATGCATCAAAGTTGCCGTGGTGGAACCGAACGGCACTTTCTTAAATATGCGTGGGACAGTGGGCGGCTTGCCGTCAGAAGTGGAAGCTAACAACGCAGGTGAGGCGAATCTTGGAACTCAATCTTCAACGCACGAATTTATCCGCGAACTCCACCGAGGGAAAACTTTACCTTGTAGTGTTCGTGCACCGCCGTTCCCACGCAGGGACCATCGAGGGGTCGGCCGGCCTGCGCCAGCACGTAATCCGCAAACGCCTTGATCGAGCTGTACCCGGGCATCACCGGAATGGCTAGCGCCGCCGGGCCCGGCATGAGCGCCATGTTATTGACGGTCCCGATCAGATCGAGTCTGAGCGGTTGATCGATTTCGCCGCTGCTGAGCGCGGCGACGCGCAGCGACCCCGTGAGACCGATTTTCTCGAGTAGCTGATAGCCGATACGATCGGCCTTGTATTGTGACAATGCGAGTCGAGGCGTAAACGCGGCCTGTCCGTTCAGCACGAACGCGCCGTGGATGTCGGCATTGCCGGTGTTGCCGATCTGAATGGTGTAATCACTCGACGACATGCTGTTCGCCTCGTTTTGCGGGGGCGTATGCAGTATTTGTCCCGTCACCGTGTCGAGCGCGGGCTTATCGCTGCTAGCGAACGTTAGTGTCCCGAAGGGGGAGAAGCCGCTGGTCGTGTCAGCGAACACGCCAAATTCTGGCAGCCAGGTGATGGCGTGATTGAATCCCGCCACCACGGGGACCGACGGTAAGCGATAGCTGTTGCCCAGGTTGACGAGTATGCTGTCTGCGCGTATGCCCTTCGCACTGAGCAAGGCGATAAACAGCGCATCATGGTCCTTACAATCGCCATAGCCGTTGCTCAGCACCTGGTCAGCGCTATGCGGAACCACCGGCCCCGAGCCAACCCAGACGGCCAGGTAGCGGATGTTCCGACTGACCCAGTCGTAAATGAGCATGGCCTGCTGCCGCCTGTCCGTTACGTTTTGCGTGATCTGGTCGGCAAGCTTCCGGATGGGCTCGGACGCTCGCATTTGCGGGCGCGCACGTTGCTCGTAGGCGTGCCCCAGTTGTGCATAGTCGGTGAAATTTGTTGCGCCGAAGTACGGGCCGGTATCGAGCGGGGATACGGCGTCGGCTTGCTCATGCGTCGGTCCACTTGCGGGCGTGCGGTAACGATAAGCCTGGACATGTCGCGTACCCTGCACGGTATCGCTGACGGATTGCATTCCCTTTGCATCAATCCGTACTGGCATGCCGATTGGCGTATCGAGGGTTTCCTGCACGTTGTCGTACTGCTGCGTTGGCGGGAAATACGCAATCTCGTCGAACTTGCCGGGTAGCATCGTCTCGCGATCCGTCAGCGTGTAACTGAGTTGAACGGTATCGCCTCGCCTGACGGCGGGAAACACAACGAAACGTAGATGTTCTGAACTGAACATCGGGGCGACGGCAGTAGTCGGGGTAGGCTGATCGAATACAGTGTCTTTCAGGTTGGTCGCCACGTTTTCGCCGTCGGCGTGCACCGTTTGCGCTTTGTCGATCGTCAGCGTTTGCAGATCCGCGTCATAGGACACGGCATACTGGGAAAACCGCTGGAGTGCTGCGTCGCTCGATAACACGAGGCTAAGCGTTACGCGTCTGACTGCCCGGCCCGAGTCGTCAACCGTGACTACGCGTTCATATTGGGTATATCGGTAATCTGGCGTGTCCGCCGAGTGCGCGGGGAGTGTATAGGCTAGTAC
>NZ_JBAUSA010000498.1:0-3440 GCF_049581465.1 Caballeronia sp.
AATTTTCCAAGGGCAAAAAAGTCGCACGCTTGCGGAAAAACGAGCCTATAGTCGTGGACCCATACGATTCATGTCACCCTGACGGCATTCTGCTGATGTACTTTATTTGTTTCGGATTGCGAATTAATGTAGATAAAAATTAATAAATAACCCCGGCAAGCGTTCCGATATCTGCAACGCGCCGTTGGATAGCGCTCAAACTGGCACATGGGCGCAACACGTCTTAACAATGAACCAACGAATCTATTCGCTCGCATGCAATTTTGCTCCAAGGCAGGGCGCCGACGTTTTATGCTGATATGCGCGTCGCTGCCCTGTGCGACATCGATCTCAAGTCGTGCTGCTAGTTCGCTTACGTCTCAGAACAGTGCGCTAAAACGAGTTTTCGCCCACTACATGGTGGCGTGGCCTCGCGGCGGGCCGCAAGCGAGCGTTGAATCCTATCAAGCTGAGATTAGAGATGCCCAGGCGAGCGGAATCGACGGATTTTCGCTCAATTGCGGTGGCTGGGAACGCAGCGAGCCGCACTACAAGCGTCGCGTCCTGCGCATTTTCGAAGCCGCAGACAGGCTCGGATCCGGGTTCAAGTTGTTCGTATCGGCGGATGGAAAGGCGCAGGACGAGATCGCCGATATTGTCGCGACCACGCGCGGATTGAAGGCCCAATTAATGGTCAATGGTGCGCCCGTTCTATCCGCCTACGCAGCGGGCGGAAACGGTTTCGCCGATGGGGCCGCGTTAATAAGCCAGGCCCGGGAACTCGGTGTTTTCTTCGTTCCACACTTTTTCCCAAGCACTGGCGAGCGGCAAATCACAAGCGTCGAAGCCAGCGAAGTCGTGCGTCGCTTAGGTGATGCTGGCGGCTATTTTTACTTCGGCGCCGCGGGCGCGCCTTCGTTGATTGCCAAGTCAACGCAAGCACTTGGAGCGGCGCTCAAGACCAGGCGCAAACTGTTCATGGCACCGGTTACGCCCTACTATTGCGGGTTGGCGGCCGGCACGAACTATCGCGCGTTCGAAACCGACGGGCTCTCCGGCATGGCAGCCGAGTGGGAAGCCGCGATGGCGTCCGACGCGACGTGGGTACAGATCGTCACCTGGAACGATTGGGCCGAGTCCACCTACGTCGCGCCTATTGGCGATTCGAGCCGCGCGCGGATTTATGACGATCGCTTTGGCGACCTGCTGTCCCATGCTGGATACCTCGATGCCAGCGCGTACTACATCAAGTGGTTCAAGACGGGCGTCAAGCCGGAAATTACGAAGGATCGGTTGTTTTATTTTTATCGGCTGCAGGAGCCTGGGTCAACGCGCTTGAATGCTCCGGCTTCGCGCGATGCCATCTTGCCGCCGCGATCGAATACGTCCTTGTCATCCAAGATCCACGTGTCATTGTTCCTGACGGCGCCGGCCGTGCTTTCCGTCATGCTGGCTGACTCCGTTCAAGTCTTCAATGCGCCGCGCGGAATCACGCATGTCAGCGTCGATTCAGGCCTTGGGACACCACGCTTCATGTTGCATAGGCAAGGCGAACGGGTGATCGATAAAACCGGCGAGCAAGCTATTACAGTCAGCGACGCCTCCAGTCGATACAACTACTTTTCGGGCAGCGCGACGGCCGGGGAGTTCGGGTGAAGTAGGGCGCCTAAACGGACTTTTTAGTACGCCAGGACCCATCCTGATGGCTATCGGATATCACTCGATTGATCAGACGTGCTTGTAGTAGAAGGTCGTCTCGCAGAACGCGCCATCTGGCATCAGCGCGTACTTTGGCACCGCTCCTACGCGCTGCCAGCCTGCCCGTTCATAGAGCCGCTCGGCATCTCCGCCAGTGACCGTATCGAGCACGAGTACGGTCTTGCCTTCCTCGCGCGCTACTTCTTCGGCGGCAGCCATTAGGCGTTGGGCGATACCTTGACGCCGGCTCTTGCGGGAAACCAGCATTTTGGCGATGTCTGCGCGATGCGGCTGGTTATCCGGCTGCAACATGATCATCTGCACGGTACCGAGAACCTGGCCGTCACGATCTTCAGCGACGAGCAGCGCGCGCTCACCGCGGGCCACGCCTTCGGCAACGCCGCGCCAGAACGCCAATGCTTTCTCGCGTGAGAGCGGCAGCATGAAGCTGACCGAAGCGCCGCCCTCGACGCAATCGACCAGCACGTCGGCCAGCGCCTCCGCATAGATCGCAGCTTCATCGGGGCCAATGCGTCGTACGGTCAGGTTGTCGATCATCCGTTTCTCCGGGAATCGGTAAAAGGAAGGGTGGGGACCCTCAGGATACGGCGAGCGATCAGAACCACCATGAGTAACTCGCGAACGCCGGTTGCGCGAAAGCGTTCCAATTTGAAACAGGTGATGTGGCTCGCGCCCGATAACGCGATCGATTTTGCGACAGGCGAAAGTCTCCATTTTTCTGTCAATCACTAGCGTTTCCTGGCGCATCATACGGTTAAAGCCTGCTGCGCGGAATGACCAGCGACTGGCGCACAAGTTGCTTGGTAGTAGATCGCTGTAAAGAAAATTAAATAGCGTCAGCCCTGCACCGCTCGAGCGCTGATCCGACACGCCGGCACGCATTCCATAGAAAGGCAAAATACGATGTCCTCCATGATGAAAGCAGCTGTATTCGTCGAACCCGGCCGTATCGAAATCGCCGAAAAGCCGATTCCCGATGTCGGCCCCAACGACGCGTTGATTCGGATCACCACCACGACCATCTGCGGCACCGACGTCCACATCCTCAAGGGCGAATATCCCGTCGCCAAGGGTCTCACGATCGGCCACGAACCGGTTGGCATTATCGAAAAGCTGGGCAGCGCAGTTGTGGGCTACCAAGAGGGCCAGCGCGTGATCGCCGGCGCGATCTGCCCCAATTTCAACTCGTACGCAGCGATGGACGGCTACCCGTCACAAGACGGCAGCTACCTCATCCCCAAGGGCTTGTGCGGATGCCACGGCTACAAGGCGACGGCGGGTTGGCGTTTTGGCAATCTCATCGATGGCACCCAGGCTGAATATGTGCTGGTGCCCGATGCCCAGGCCAACCTCGCTCCGATTCCAGACGGCCTGACTGACGAGCAGGTGTTGATGTGCCCGGACATTATGTCGACCGGCTTCAAGGGGGCGGAAAACGCCAATATCAAGATTGGCGACACCGTGGCCGTGTTCGCGCAGGGCCCAATTGGCTTGTGCGCCACGGCAGGCGCGCGCTTGCTGGGCGCCAGCACCATCATCGTGGTGGATGGCAACGAACAGCGACTGGCCGTAGCCAAGAAAATGGGGGCCGATGTCACGCTCAACTTCAAGGAGTGCGATGTAGTCGATGAAATCATTAAACTAACCGGCGGCCGTGGCGTCGATTCGTCGATCGAGGCGCTGGGCACGCAGGGAACATTCGAATCGGCCCTTCGCATCCTTAAGCCTGGCGGCACGCTCTC
>NZ_JBAUSA010000499.1:0-3882 GCF_049581465.1 Caballeronia sp.
GGCCATGGTTGCCGTGGCGCGACTGGTCACTGCCTCCGCCATGTGGGGACGGCATGTCATCGCATCGTCGGCGACCCTTTCGCCACCGGTTGCCGAAGTGCTCTTCGACGCATTCGCGCTCGGCATCCAACTTCACAACCTGCTCGACGGCAAGCCGACGAAGTGGCGACAGGCGATCATTGACGATCGAGTCGCCCCGCTCGTCACCACCTGCGATACGGCTGCTGATTTCGCTTGCGCATTCAATGGGCACATCAGCGGGATGATGGCCTCCATGGGCCACCAGAGATTCCGTCCAGCGGAACTACAGGCCGTGGATCGAGCAGGGGGAGCGGCACAAGGCGAGGGCCACATTTTCGATGCCATCGAGACGGCGTGTGCGCGACTGCATCACCGCCACGCATGGATAGCGCCCATGAACAGTGCCGGCTATTGCGGCAAGGTATCGATCGGTCTGGTCCGAATGGCGAATATCCGCTCGGCAATCACAGTGGCCAGGCGCCTCGCGGCTAGTCTCCCGCACGTCCGGGTGTGCTGCTACCACTCGCAGGTTGGCCTGCTGCAGCGGTGGAACATCGAACGAACCCTTGATTCGATCCTCACCCGGAAAAAGGAAACATGGGCCGAGCGGACCGTGCAAAACGACAGCGTGCTTGAGGTCTTGCACAGAGGCCTATCTGAAGGCGCTAACAGCATATCGATGATCGTCGTTGCCACCCCAGTGGAGGAGATCGGCCGCGATCACGATTTTGACTGGGCCGTGATCGAACCGTCGAGTTGTCAGTCAATCGTCCAGACCGCGGGGCGGGTCAACCGGCACCGGCTGGTCGCGGTCGACTCGCCCAACATCGCCGTGTTGCAGTTCAATCGTAGAGAGTGCACGAAGCGCAACGAGGACGATCCTGTGTTCTGCAGGCCCGGTTTGGAATCGACAAGTAGTACGAGTGAGTATGGCGATCATGACATCGGGAAGCTGGTGAATTGGGCTGAACTGACGGCCGCTGGCCAGATCGATGCTCGCCTGCGCTACCTGACGAGCATTCATCGATTCGCGGAGGCGGACGACGCCTCCCTTTCAGGCGCCGTCCGGGGTCACATGGACCGGTTCATGAAATCAGCGAGTCCCTTGTGGCTGATGAAGGACACGTACCTGAGGGCGCCATTGCGCGACACGAACGAATCGTTGCACGAGGAGTGGTTCATCGATAGTGCCGGGAACTACTTCAAGTGGGAGCCCAATGGCAAGCTCAGAGAGCAATACCTGCCCGTGCTCAGAAACCCGGCCTCAGTGACAGCACGGCATCGCAGCGAGTGGCTCGTATTGTCCTTTGACGAGACGATCGAGCTCGCACACGCAAACGACATTCGCGTTGAGGAGGCGACATCGGTGCAAGTCCTCTCGTATGGCGACAGCGGCGAAACACTCGTGCATCGCGACCTATCCTTCGGATATTGGAGCGAGAGAAACAAGTCCTGATGAGCAGTCCAGTCGAATGCATGAAGCTTTGGTGTCCTACCGAGAAACCTTTCGATCTGGGCGGCCCTTATCTCTCTTCATCCGGCTTCGAGCCGCCTGCATCGGAACTAGACGGCAGTTGCATGTTCGTCCTATGCAACCGCGCCCCGTCGAACCGCTTCGTCAGGCCCACTCTGAACGAAGGACGATCTCACCTTCCTTGGAATGGGTAATTCAAACGTAACGTACTTTGGGTCGGCTGAGTGGCGGGCCAGAAATGCGCCCACGCTGGACGCACAAAGAGAAAAGCCGTTGAATTCTTGCGAATTCAACGGCTTTATGTACCGCTTATGGCGGAGACGGAGGGATTCGAACCCTCGATCCAGGTTTTAGCCCAGATGCTCCCTTAGCAGGGGAGTACCTTCAACCTCTCGGCCACGTCTCCTGCACACTGTTTGTCGCGCGGGAGTCAGCGCGACGAAGCCAAGATAATAGCGGGTTAGCGGCTGCGGGTCAATTTGATGAGACAAAAAATTTCATCAGACGCATAGTGGGCTTTGAAGCCCCCGCCAACGAAACAATCAAACCCGATCCAACTCGAACACCTTGTGCAACGCACGGACCGCGAGCTCGGTGTACTTCTCGTCGATAAGCACCGAAATCTTGATCTCCGACGTCGAGATCATTTGAATATTGATGCCCTCTTCTGCAAGCGTACGGAACATCGTGCTCGCGATACCCACATGCGAACGCATGCCCACGCCCACCACCGATACCTTCGACACCTTGGGGTCGCCTCGCACCTGCTCGGCCTTCACATGGTCCTTCACCTGGGCGTTCAGGATATCGAGCGCATGCGTGTAATCGCCGCGACCGACCGTGAACGTGAAGTCGGTCTTGCCGTCGACACTCGTGTTCTGGATGATCATGTCGATATCAATGTTCGCGTCCGACACCGGCCCGAGAATCTGATACGCAATGCCCGGCTTATCCGGCACGCCCATTACGGCGATGCGCGCTTCGTCGCGCTGAAATGCGATGCCCGAGATAACAGCTTTTTCCATGGTCTCGTCTTCTTCAAAAGTAATCAGGGTGCCCGAGCACATCTCGCTTTCGAGCGGAATCATCGGGTCTGTCAGGCTCGACAAAACACGCGTCTTTACCTGATATTTTCCCGCAAATTCCACCGACCGGATCTGTAGCACCTTCGATCCGAGGCTCGCCATTTCCAGCATTTCTTCAAACGTCACGCGATCCAGCCGGCGCGCGTCCTCAACCACACGCGGGTCGGTGGTGTACACGCCGTCGACGTCCGTATAGATCAGGCATTCGTCGGCATTCAACGCCGCGGCAATCGCAACCGCCGAGGTATCCGAGCCGCCGCGCCCCAGCGTGGCGATATGACCGTCAGGATCGATGCCCTGGAAACCGGTGATGACCACGACTTTGCCTGCATCGAGATCGGCGAGCACGCGCGTCCCGTCAATCTCGCTGATGCGTGCCTTGGTGAACGCGCTGTCGGTCTTGATCGGCACTTGCCAGCCGGCATAACTCACGGCCTCAAGCCCTTCAGCATGCAATGCGATGGCCAGGAGGCCAACGCTTACTTGCTCGCCGGTGGAAGCGATCACGTCGAGTTCGCGCGGGTCGGGGTCTGGCGTAATTTCGCGGGCGAGGCCAAGGAGGCGGTTCGTTTCGCCGGACATGGCCGACGGGACCACCACCATCTTGTGGCCAGCCTTGTGCCACTTTGCTACGCGTCGGGCGACGTTCTTGATGCGCTCGACTGAGCCCATCGAAGTACCGCCGTATTTATGTACGATGAGTGCCATTGTCGTTTTTTACAGGAGGAAAATCCGCGCTGGCGCGCCGTATCTTGCGCCGCGACAGCCTGGTGCAGCCCAACCGGCGAAGCCAGTCAAGTTCTGCAGCGATGCGATCGACGGCTTAAACGTGGCGACGAAACGCGTTTTGCCGCGCGCGAGGTTCGCTCGCGTGCAAATTGCAATTCTGGCTGCTAAAAACGCGTCTTCTGGACGGAAAAGCTGCTGGAAAAGCGTGGCAGGGAAACCTGCAAAGTTACCTGATCGACGCTCAAAATACAAGGCAAAACGGGCGCTCTGGCCCATTACAGGCGTAGTTCGGCTGCTGAAGTCGCTAGTCAGGCGCGCCCGACAGGATTCAGGCCAACTTCAGGCAATCATCAGATCCGGGCGCCAGACAATGCGCCGATACGGCCCTTTTTCGTCACTGGATTCGCTCTCGATACATGTCCAGTTCACGCCGACAGAAGGGACGAACACCAACGTTTCGCCGAGAAATATGAGGGGAACATCGCGTTTCCATCCTGGCACGCCGCGCTCCTGAAACAAGTTCTTGAGGCTGCGGCTGGGTGTATCCGCCGATAAACGCAGGCGCTCCCCACC
>NZ_JBAUSA010000500.1:0-15765 GCF_049581465.1 Caballeronia sp.
ACGCTGCATCGGTCAACCCTCGTCAAAAGAAGCCGCGCCGATCCGGATCGTGAAGCGGGTCAGGCGTTTTCTGCGTCAGGCGCAATATGCCTTGGTTGTCAAAATAAAAGTTGTACATCATGTACCAGACGTTCGCCTCCATGTATCGATAAGTCCACACTTGTCGCTTCATCAATGGAAAGTAGGACGTTTCGACCGGACGGCCAAAATTGAGGAGCACATCCTTTTGCGTCCATGTGCCGATCTGGGCTTTGTAGAACTCGTTTTCGTCGAGTACCTGCCGCACGCTCACGATCTTTCCCGATGCGTCGATGTCAGCCGCGGTGGTGGTTTCGCCAAAGGGCTGCGTGGGCCACATCAGGCGGCGGCCACCGTCGGGCAGGTCATAGACTTCTTTCGGCGGTCCGAGCCTCGCCGTTACCGTCGATGCGTCCGCGCCCGCCTGGTAGTTTTGCCACGGCTGCGCGCAGGCGCTTAGCATGAGCGCGAGGGTTATCGCCGCAGCGGGGGTTCGCAGAGTCTTGCTCAGCATTGAAGCCTCCTTCGTACTTGTGTCCACAGAGTTCGCGGGTTCTTTTCGGTCGTCGCTTATTTTGACACGCGCGTGTTTGTGGAGGCGTGGCGGCTGGTTTTTTTGAGAAACGCCCGGCAGCGGATCAATATTCCATATCGCTTGCGTGTTGCGGATTTATTGCGCGCGGTCTGCCGCTCGGCCTATGATCCGCCGTTCGGGTTTTTTACGCATTTCGCGTTCTTTTTTTCGCTCCTTTCGGAGGCCGTTTGCTTCTTTGCGATTTTGGGTCGGTCAGGCCCGCGGGGCGAAGGTTTTATCGCGCTTGTCATGGGACCGTGATTCGGTTGCTCACGTTCATCAGTTTTCTAATCCTGGGCGTCGTCCCCGCATTTGCTGCCTCGAATGCTCCCATCCGCATCGCGATGATCGAAGGGATGTCGGGTCCCTTCGCTAACGCGGGAGCTGCCGTCGAGCGCAATCTGCGCTTCGGTATCGAACGCGTCAATGCGAACGGCGGTGTCATCCTGCCCGACGGCGCGCATCCGCTCGAACTCGTCGTGCTTGACGGAAAGGGCAGCAGCGAAGCCAGCCTCATCCAGTTGCGCGCCGCCATCGATCAAAATATCGGCTTCGTCGCGCAAGGAAATAGCTCGGCAGTCGCCGCCGCGCTCGTCGATGCCATCAACAAGCAAAATGAACGCGATCCGCAACATCGCGTGGTCTTTCTCAACTATTCCGCCGACGATCCCGCCCTCACTAACGACGACTGCAGCTTCTGGCACTTTCGCTTCGATGCCCATGCAGGCATGCGCATGAATGCACTCGCCGATGTCATCCAGCGCGATAAATCAGTGAAAAAGGTCTATTTGCTCAACCAGGATTACAGCTTCGGCCACGATGTCAGCCGCGAAGCCCAACGCGCGCTGAAGGAGCGACGGCCGGACATCGAGATCGTCGGAGACGAATTTCATCCGATCGGTCGGGTGAAGGACTTCGCGCCGTACATTGCCAAGATTCGCGCAAGTGGCGCCGATGCGGTCATCACCGGCAACTGGGGGAACGACCTCACGCTGTTGGTCAAAGCGGCCCGCGAGCAGGGCCTCGACACGCGCTTTTACACCTTCTATGGCAACAGCCTTGGCGCTCCCGCCGCGCTGGGCGACGCCGGCGTAAAACGCGTGATAGCGGTCGCCGACTGGCATCCGAACGCGGGTGGCGCGACCTCCGACGCTTACTATCAGTCATTCCGGACGCGCTTTCCCGCGGCGGCCGACGACTATTTGTTCCTGCGCATGCCGCTGATGATCGAAATGCTCGCGAGGGCCATGCAGCAGGCCCGCAGCGCCGACCCGACCGCGGTCGCACACGCGCTCGAGGGCATGAAATTCGACAACGGTTTCCAGTCGATCGAGATGCGCCAGGCCGATCATCAGGCGATCCAGCCCCTTTACGTGATGGAGATGGACAAGGCAGGTACGCCAGGGGTCCACTTCGATAACGAAGGCTCGGGGTTCGGCTTTCGGACGCTGCTGAAAATCCCCGCCGCCGATACCGCCATGCCGACCACCTGTCAGATGAAGCGACCGTGAGCAACGACGATGAAACCGGCGCGAGTTCTTAATCCCACGCCTATTGCGCCGTTTCATCCCGTGCTTTCCGCCAGCTTCGATGACGAAACGTGCTGTGCTATAATTCGCGACTTGCCGGATGCTGGGTCCCATGAATCGGGACCTTTTCGGTAAGTAATCGTAGAGATGTAGACCACGTAACTGAAACTGAAAACCCACGGCACGGCCATTCTTCCGTGACCGCCTGTCAGTTCCCAAGGAAAAGCAAATGACCACTGTAGCTGCTGCAAAGAAGTCCGACGTCGTCGCAGAATATGCGCGCGCCGCAAATGATACCGGCTCGCCAGAAGTGCAAGTTGCACTGCTCACGACCCGCATCAACGAACTCACGGTTCACTTCAAAGCCCACACGAAGGATCACCACAGCCGCCGTGGCCTGCTGCGCATGGTGAGCCGTCGTCGTAAGCTGCTCGACTACCTGAAGGGCAAAGACGCCGATCGTTATCGCACCCTGATCGAGAAGCTGGGCCTGCGTAAGTAAGCGGCTAGTCAGCGGCAAGCGCCTGCAACGAAATGCCTGTGTCAGTTTGCTGATACAGGCATTTTGTTTTTGAACGGCGCGCTATTTGTTCAGTGGGTTCGGTTTTCAGCGGTGGATTTGGTCGTTGTGGACCCGCGCGCTGGAGCAGAATCAATGAGGACGCGGTAAAACAGTTTCAGAAATAGCCGTTCAAGAAACAGCAGTTCCAGAAACACCAGGAAGCACTGAAGGCTTGCATTAAAGCCAACCCCGGATCGGAAACCGATTCGACCACAGGGCCGGGCCTCGTGGCAGAGCTTTGTGTCATTCCAGCGCGTCATGCGCGTAGCGTGTCGTGTTGCGTTGGAATGACATACATCCCTCTCTCGCGTGGTTCCGGTTATCGCTTGGCTTCGCGTTTCAATGGCGTACGACGGGCTCCGGAAGCTCCGGTGCTCATCGCGAGTCCGCGCCACGAAGCGGCGAGGCATAACGAAGAAGGAGTCAGAATGTTTAAAAAGATCGTCAAGGAATTCAAGTGGGGACAACACAACGTCCGTCTGGAAACGGGTGAAATCGCCCGTCAGGCCGGCGGTGCAGTGATCGTCAATGTGGAAGATACGGTGGTGCTCGCGACGGTCGTCGGCGCGAAAACGGCAAAGCCGGGCCAGGATTTCTTCCCGCTGACCGTTGATTATCTGGAAAAGACCTACGCAGCCGGCAAGATTCCCGGCGGCTTTTTCCGTCGCGAAGGTCGTCCGTCGGAAGGCGAAACACTGATCTCGCGCCTGATCGACCGGCCTTTGCGCCCGCTGTTCCCGGAAGGCTTCTACAACGAAGTCCAGGTCGTGATTCACGTTCTGTCGCTGAATCCTGACGTTCCGGCCGACATTCCCGCGCTGATCGGCGCGTCGGCGGCACTTGCTATCTCTGGCCTGCCGTTCAATGGCCCGGTTGGCGCGGCACGCGTGGCCTACATCAACAACGAATTCGTGTTGAACCCGACGCGTCCGCAAATGAAGGAATCAGCGCTCGACCTGATCGTCGCCGGTACCGAGCGGGCCGTGTTGATGGTGGAATCGGAAGCGCAGCAACTGAGCGAAGAAATCATGCTGGCCGCGGTGGTGTTCGGTCACGACCAGATGCAAATCGCTATCGATGCAATCCATGAACTGGTTGCCGAAGGCGGCAAGCCGGAATGGGACTGGACGCCGGCGCCGAAGAACGAGCCGCTGATCGCACGCGTGGCGGAACTGGCGCAAGCCGATCTGCTCGCCGTCTATCAGATCCGCGACAAGTCGGCGCGCACCGCCAAGCTGAAGGAAGTCTATGCGGCGACCACGGCCAAGCTGGCAGAAGATGCAGCTGCGGCCGGCACGATCCCCGCTGACAAGGCGACGGTCGGCAACGTGATGTTCGACATCGAAGCGAAGATCGTTCGTACGCAAATCCTGAACGGCGAACCGCGTATCGACGGTCGCGACACCCGCACGGTTCGTCCGATCGAAATCCGCACGGGCGTACTGCCGCGTACCCACGGCTCGGCGCTGTTCACGCGCGGCGAAACGCAAGCACTGGTCATCGCGACGCTGGGCACGAAGGGCGACGAGCAGAACATCGACGCGCTCGAAGGCGAGTATCGCGAGCGCTTCATGCTTCACTACAACATGCCTCCTTTCGCGACTGGCGAAACGGGCCGCGTCGGTTCGCCGAAGCGCCGTGAAATCGGTCACGGCCGCCTGGCCAAGCGCGCGTTGATGGCGTGTCTGCCGAGTGCCGACGAATTCGGCTACTCGATCCGCGTGGTGTCGGAAATCACGGAATCGAACGGTTCTTCGTCGATGGCATCGGTCTGCGGCGGCTGTCTCGCACTGATGGATGCAGGCGTGCCAATGAAGGCGCACGTCGCGGGCATCGCAATGGGCCTGATCCTCGAAGGCAACAAGTTCGCGGTTCTTACGGACATCTTGGGCGACGAAGATCACCTCGGCGACATGGACTTCAAGGTGGCGGGCACGGCGCAAGGCGTGACGGCACTGCAGATGGACATCAAGATCCAGGGCATCACGAAGGAAATCATGCAGGTCGCGCTCGCGCAGGCGAAGGAAGGCCGCATGCATATCCTCGGCAAGATGACCACGGCGGTTCCGGGTACGAACACGAACCTGTCCGACTACGCGCCGCGCATGATCACCATGAAGATCAATCCGGAAAAGATCCGCGACGTGATCGGCAAGGGCGGTTCGGTGATCCGCGCGCTGACCGAAGAAACCAACACGACCATCGATATTTCGGACGACGGCGTGGTGACCATCGCGAGCACGAGCAGCGAAGGCATGGCGGAAGCGAAGAAGCGCATCGAAAACATCACGGCCGAAGTGGAAGTGGGCCAGGTGTATGAAGGTCCGGTGCTGAAGTTGCTGGATTTCGGCGCGATCATCAATATCCTGCCGGGTAAGGATGGTCTGCTGCACATCTCGGAAATCGTCAATGAGCGCATCAAGGACATTAACGATTACCTGAAGGAAGGCCAGATCGTTAAGGTCAAGGTCATCCAGACGGACGAAAAGGGTCGCGTGCGCTTGTCAGCGAAGGCACTGCTTGCCGAAGGCGGCGAGCCGATTCAACCGATCCAGCCGCAGCAGTAAGGCGGTCGATCAGATGGCCGGCGCGTGTTGTTTTGCGCGCCGGCCGTTTTTAGCTATTGACTCGATGGCTTTGCGGGTTTGTGATGAAGGTCCGCAACAGGGCCTGCAATAAGGTCCGCAAAGCCATCTGGTTTGTTGCTCGTAGAAATTTGTACCGGCCTATATGCCGCACGACAACTCAAACGCCACTCGAAGGAATCAGCCCATGAAAGCGATCGAAATCACCGAGTTTGGCGCGCCGGAAGTGTTGAAGCTCGGCGAACGGCCCATGCCCGAGCCGAAGACGGGCGAAGTGCTGATCAAGGTTGCAGCGTCGGGCGTGAACCGGCCGGACGTTATGCAGCGCAGGGGCGGATATGCGCCGCCGCCGGGAGCATCGGATTTGCCGGGGTTGGAAGTGGCGGGCGTTATCGTGGGCGGCGATCTCGATCCAAAGCGCAACCCGTTTGGCCTGGCAGTGGGCGATCGCGTGTGCGCGTTGCTTGCGGGCGGCGGCTATGCTGAATATGCGTGTGCACCGCTCGAGCAATGCCTGCCGGTCCCGAAAGGCTTGTCCGATATCGAGGCGGCATCCTTGCCGGAAACGTTCTTCACGGTCTGGAGCAATGTGTTCGAGCGTGCGCACTTGGGGCGCGGCGAGAATGGCGCTGAAGAAACGCTTTTGATCCAGGGTGGTTCGAGTGGTATTGGCGTGACGGCTATTCAGATTGCGAAGGCGCTGGGGCATCGCGTGTTCGTCACAGCCGGCACCGACGAAAAATGCCGCGCGTGCGAACAACTCGGTGCGGAGCGCGCAATCAACTACAAGACCGAAGATTTCGTCGATGTCGTGAAGTCGCTGACGAACGATCGCGGCGTCGATGTCATTCTCGACATGGTTGCCGGCGATTATGTGCCGCGCGAACTGAAGGCGCTGGCGGACGGCGGCCGGCTTGTGATCATCGCGATGCTGGGCGGCATGAAAGCTGAGATCAATCTCAACGACGTGCTTCGCCGGCGTCTCGTGATTACAGGTTCCACCCTGCGTCCGCGCTCTGTTGGATTCAAGGGCAGGATCGCGGCGGAACTCAAGTCGCGCGTGTGGCCGGAGATCGAGGCTGGGCATATCAAGCCGGTCATTCATCAGGTTTTTCCGGCGAGTCAGGCCGATAAAGCGCACGCGACGATGGAAGGCGGCGCCCATATCGGCAAGCTTGTACTGGACTGGAGTCAGGTTGCTTGAGAAGGTTGCAGGAGCGTCAAGCGGCGGGCGGTAGCCGCCGAGTTTGACCGCTTTCGGGCGGGCACAGTAAAATCGCAAGTTGTGCAGGTGGCTTGCATCGGAAGTTTGCACTTCGCTTAACCACTTTCACTACTGAGCAGGCTAGCTCCTGTCATGAGGCCTATGCCACAAGAACAAGTGCGACGCGCGAAACTCATCGTTGGAAACTGGAAGATGCATGGTCGTCAGGTCGAAAACAGGCCTTTGCTCGTGGCGATTGCCAGCGGAGCAGCGACGTTGCAGAAAGGCGTGCGCGCGGCAGTGTGCGTTCCCGCACCCTATCTTGCGCAAGCGCAAGCGCTGCTGGCCCGATCGGTCGTGACGTGGGGCGTGCAGGACGTTTCCGAACACCTCGAAGGTGCGTTTACCGGCGAGGTTTCTGCGGGCATGGCAGTGGATTTTGGCGCCACATACGCGATTGTCGGTCACTCGGAGCGCCGCGCTTACCATGGCGAGCGGTCTGATCTGGTCGCGGTGAAAGCGCGACGCGCACTTGACGCCGGCCTGACGCCGATTGTCTGTGTGGGCGAAACGCTCGAACAACATGACCATGGTTCGGCGGAGCAAGTCGTCGGCGCCCAACTCGATGCGGTGTTGCAGGTGTTGAGCGACGAACAGGCGGTGAAGATCGTGGTCGCGTATGAACCCGTGTGGGCGATCGGAACGGGGAAAAGCGCGACGGCAGCGGAGGCGCAACGGATTCACGCGTTCTTGCGCTCGCGGCTGGAAGGGAGGGGCGCCGCGAATGTGTCGGTGTTATACGGCGGCAGCGTCAAGCCGGAGAACGCCGCAGAGCTGTTTGCGCAACAGGATATTGACGGCGGGTTGGTCGGCGGCGCAGCGCTGGAGTCGAATTGCTTTCTTGCAGTTTGTCAGGCTGCGCAAAGCGTGTCGGTTTAGTGTCGGTTTGGTGTTGACTTAAGTGCCTTATGTAACTGGCTTACTCAACCGCCGATTTTAGCTTTCTAAATTGTAAGCAATAAAGCGCGGCGCAGCGGTGCCGTGTGACCATTAAAGATTCAGGTGAACGCAATGCTGTATTTAAAGACTTTGATTATCGTCGTGCAGTTGTTGTCGGCGTTTGGTGTCATCGGGCTGGTTTTGCTGCAGCACGGGAAGGGCGCGGACATGGGTGCGGCATTCGGCAGCGGCGCGTCGGGCAGCTTGTTCGGTGCGACGGGGTCCGCCAACTTTTTGTCACGCACGACGGCTGTTCTGGCCGCCGTGTTTTTCATCTCGACCCTCACCCTTACGTACCTCGGCAGCTATAAGTCTGCGCCGTCGGCTGGCGTCCTGGGTGCCGCGACCGTGAGTGCGCCGGTATCGGGTGCGGCGGCTTCGGCTGGGTCTGCGGTCGTTCCTGCATCAGGTTCAGCAGCGATTCCGTCGTCGGTTCCGGGCTCAGACGTTCCGAAATAATTTTCGCGTGGATCGCTTTTTGTGCGTTGAACAAACTGATTAAGCCAGTTATAATTCAAGTCTTGAAGCGATTCGCGGTTAATAGAAGTTGTTTTACCGCATTGCAGACAGTGCCGACGTGGTGAAATTGGTAGACACGCTATCTTGAGGGGGTAGTGGCGAAAGCTGTGCGAGTTCGAGTCTCGCCGTCGGCACCATAAGATTTATCCAATGCCAGCCGCATGCATTGCTTCGGCTGGCATTGTCACTTCTGGCGTGTATTGTGAGCGAATCTCGTTCGCGTTACCGTCCGGGTTGAATTCAGAAGTGAAAGCGGTCAGGTGGTCTATCCTGGCCGGCATACCAAGTCAAACCGATTTGAGGATAGTTGTGAATCTCTCAGCCTATTATCCCGTCTTGCTGTTCCTTATCGTAGGCACCGGTCTGGGTATTGCACTGGTCAGCATCGGTAAGATCCTCGGCCCCAACAAGCCTGACACTGAGAAAAACGCACCGTACGAGTGTGGCTTCGAGGCATTCGAAGACGCGCGGATGAAGTTCGATGTACGTTACTATCTCGTCGCCATTCTTTTCATTATTTTCGATCTTGAAACCGCGTTCCTGTTTCCGTGGGGCGTGGCTCTGCGCGACATCGGCTGGCCTGGTTTCTTGTCGATGATGGTTTTTCTGCTCGAGTTCCTGCTTGGTTTCGCCTACATCTGGAGAAAGGGCGGGCTGGACTGGGAGTGACGGGTCAAGGATCACGGGATTGCTGGGCAGCTATGGCTGGCTGCTCATCTGGAGCGAAAGCATGAGTATCGAAGGGGTCTTGAAAGAAGGCTTTGTCACCACTACGGCTGACAAGCTGATCAACTGGACGCGCACGGGTTCCTTGTGGCCCATGACGTTCGGTCTTGCGTGTTGTGCGGTCGAAATGATGCACGCGGGTGCGGCGCGCTACGACCTGGACAGGTTCGGCGTGGTGTTTCGCCCGAGTCCGCGGCAGTCGGACGTGATGATCGTCGCCGGCACGCTGTGCAATAAGATGGCGCCGGCGCTGCGCAAGGTCTATGACCAGATGGCCGAGCCGCGCTGGGTGATTTCAATGGGTTCGTGCGCGAACGGCGGTGGCTATTACCACTATTCGTATTCCGTCGTGCGAGGATGCGATCGTATCGTTCCAGTTGACGTCTACGTGCCCGGATGTCCGCCCACAGCGGAGGCGCTTGTCTACGGCGTGATCCAGTTGCAGGCGAAGATTCGCCGGACCAACACGATCGCCCGCCAGTAATCAGGGTAAGAGCGTGGGACACAAGCGCAGGATAAAAAACGCGGCAGAATAAGCGTTGCGACCCGTTCAACAGCGTCTTCATAGCACCACCAAGGCCTGAGCCTCCCAATATATGGCAACTAAACTCGAGACCCTGAAAGCGAACCTCGAGGCGGCGTTCGGCGACCGCCTGCAGAGCATCACCGAGTCGCTCGGGCAGTTGACTATCGTTGTCACGGCAGCGAACTACGCCGACGTCGCGCTCAAATTGCGTGACGACCGGTCGCTCGGCTTCGAGCAGCTCGTCGACCTTTGCGGCGTCGATTACTCCGCATACGGTGACGGCGCCTACGAAGGCCCGCGTTTTGCCGCCGTCCTCCATCTTCTTTCGATCGCGAACAACTGGCGCGTGCGCGTGCGTGTATTTGCACCGGATGACGAAGTGCCGATCGTGCCGTCTGTCGTCGATGTCTGGTCTTCGTCAAACTGGTATGAGCGTGAAGCGTTCGACTTGTTTGGCATCGTGTTCGAAGGGCATCCCGACCTGCGCCGCATTCTCACCGACTATGGTTTCATCGGCCATCCGTTTCGCAAGGACTTCCCGGTTTCCGGCTATGTCGAAATGCGTTACGACCCGGAAGAGAAGCGCGTCGTTTATCAGCCAGTGACGATCGAGCCGCGCGAAATTACGCCGCGCGTGATCCGCGAGGACCGCTATGGCGGTCTGAAACACTAAGAGAACGCCATGGCAGAGATCAAGAATTACACGCTCAATTTCGGCCCGCAGCACCCGGCCGCGCACGGCGTGCTGCGCCTCGTGCTCGAACTCGACGGTGAAGTGATCCAGCGCGCCGATCCGCATATCGGCTTGCTGCATCGCGCGACCGAAAAGCTCGCGGAAACGAAAACGTTTATCCAGTCCGTGCCGTACATGGACCGCCTCGACTACGTGTCGATGATGGTCAACGAGCACGGCTATGTGATGGCGATCGAGAAGCTGCTCGGTATCGACATCCCGGTTCGCGCCAAATATATCCGCGTGCTGTTTGACGAAGTCACGCGCGTGCTGAACCACCTGATGTGGATCGGCTCGCACGCGCTCGACGTCGGCGCCATGGCGGTGTTCTTGTACGCCTTTCGCGAGCGCGAAGATTTGATGGACGTGTACGAGGCCGTATCCGGCGCGCGTATGCACGCGGCTTATTATCGGCCGGGCGGTGTGTATCGCGACCTTCCTGACTCAATGCCGCAGTACAAGGCGTCGAAAATCCGCAATGCGAAGGCGTTGTCGCGGATGAACGAAACACGCCAGGGCTCGTTGCTCGACTTCCTCGACGACTTCTTCGCGCGCTTTCCGAAGTGCGTGGACGAGTATGAAACCCTGCTCACCGATAACCGCATCTGGAAGCAGCGTCTGGTCGGTATCGGCGTGGTCAGTCCGGAGCGCGCGCTGCAGCTCGGCATGACCGGCGCAATGCTGCGTGGCTCGGGTATTGAATGGGATCTGCGCAAGAAGCAGCCGTATGAAGTTTACGACCAACTGGACTTCGATATCCCGGTCGGCGTGAACGGCGACTGCTATGACCGTTATCTCGTGCGCGTGGAAGAAATGCGTCAGTCCACCCGTATCGCGAAACAGTGCATTGAGTGGCTTCGTAAGAATCCGGGCCCGGTGATGGTTGACAATCACAAGGTTGCGCCGCCGTCGCGCATGGGCATGAAGACCAACATGGAAGAGCTGATTCACCACTTCAAGCTCTTCACTGAAGGCTTCCATGTTCCGGAAGGCGAGACGTATGCAGCCGTTGAGCATCCGAAGGGCGAGTTCGGCATTTATCTGATCTCGGATGGCGCGAACAAGCCGTATCGGTTGAAGATTCGTGCGCCGGGTTATGCGCACCTTGCTTCGCTCGACGAAATGGCGCGTGGCCACATGATCGCGGATGCCGTGACGATCATCGGTACGCAGGACATCGTGTTTGGTGAGATCGACCGCTGAGATGAGCGCCGCGCACACAAGCAGACCCAGTCAGCGGGCGCGCGCAGCAGCATTCGTATCCAAAGCGAACCAACAACAGCAGGACGTCAGGTCTGTCGCACCAGCAGGACGCGGCGGGTTTTCGTTCGGTAGGAACTGAAAAAAGAGTCGTGTCTGAAATGATCTCAGCTGAAGGCTTGAAAGAAATCGATCGCGCGATCGCGAAGTATCCCGTGGAGCAGAAACAGTCCGCGGTGATGTCGGCGTTGGCCGTCGCTCAGGAAGAGCACGGCTGGTTGTCGCCGGAACTCATGCAGTACGTGGCGGACTATCTCAGCATGCCGGCCGTGGCCGTGCAGGAAGTGGCGACGTTCTACACCATGTACAACACCTCGCCAGTCGGCAAGTACAAGATCACGCTGTGTACGAACCTGCCGTGCCAACTGGGGCCCGATGGCGGCTCGGAAAGCGCAGCGGAATACCTGAAGCAAAAGCTCGGAATCGGCTTTGGTGAAACCACCGCCGACGGCAAGTTCACCTTGAAAGAAGGCGAATGCTTCGGCGCGTGCGGCGATGCACCTGTGTTGCTCGTGAACAATCATCGTATGTGCAGTTTCATGAGTCGCGAGCGCATCGACACGCTCCTCGAGGAACTATCGAAATGACGTCTCTCCACGATCGCCACATCCAACCCCTGATTCTCGCCGGCCTTAACGGCGAGAACTGGCACCTCGAAGACTATGTGGCGCGCGGCGGTTACGCCCAGCTGCGACGCATTCTCGAAGAAAAAATTCCGCAGGAACAGGTCATCGCCGACGTGAAAGCGTCGGGTCTGCGTGGCCGGGGCGGTGCGGGTTTCCCGACCGGCCTCAAGTGGAGTTTCATGCCGCGTCAGTTCCCGGGGCAAAAGTATCTCGTCTGCAACTCGGACGAAGGCGAACCGGGCACGTTCAAGGATCGCGACATCCTGCGCTGGAATCCGCACTCGCTGATCGAAGGCATGGCCATCGGCGCGTACGCAATGGGCATCACGGTCGGCTACAACTATATTCACGGCGAGATTTTCGAGACCTATCGGATCTTCGAGCAGGCGCTTGAAGAAGCGCGTGCCGCGGGTTATCTCGGTGCGAATATCCTGGGCTCGGGCTTCTCATTCGAGTTGCACGCGCATCACGGCTACGGCGCTTATATTTGCGGCGAAGAAACCGCGTTGCTCGAATCGCTGGAAGGCAAGAAAGGCCAGCCGCGCTTCAAGCCGCCTTTCCCGGCGAGCTTCGGCGTGTACGGCAAGCCCACCACGATCAACAACACGGAAACGTTCGCGGCGGTGCCGTTCCTGCTGGCCATCGGTCCGCAGAAGTATCTTGAGATTGGCCGGCCGAACAACGGCGGCACGAAGATTTTCTCGGTCGCCGGCGACGTCAATTTTCCGGGCAACTTCGAAGTCCCGCTCGGCACGTCGTTCGCGACCTTGCTCGAACTGGCTGGCGGCGTGCGCGGCAAGTCGGTGAAAGCGGTGATCCCGGGTGGATCGTCGGCGCCGGTGATTCCGGGCGAGATCATGTTGAACACCGACATGGACTACGACGCGATCGCGAAGGCCGGGTCGATGCTGGGCTCCGGTGCGGTCATCGTCATGAACGAAACGCGCTGCATGGTGCGTTCGCTCGAGCGCCTGTCGTACTTCTACTACGAGGAATCGTGCGGTCAATGCACGCCTTGTCGCGAGGGTACGGGCTGGCTGTATCGCGTGGTGCATCGGATCGAACATGGACTCGGACGCAAGGAAGATCTGGATCTGCTGAACTCGGTCGCCGAAAACATCATGGGCCGCACCATTTGTGCTCTCGGCGACGCGGCGGCCATGCCGGTGCGCGGCATGCTGAAGCATTTCTGGGACGAATTCGAATATCACGTCGAGCATAAACATTGTCTCGTCGACGGGCACGCGCATCATGCGCCGGCGTCCGAAGCGCTTACCGCGTGATCAGTGATCAGGCCAAGGACCATTCCCCATCATGGTTGAACTAGAAATTGACGGCAAAAGCGTAGAAGTACCTGAAGGCAGCATGGTGATCCAGGCTGCTCACAAGGTCGATACGTACATTCCGCACTTTTGCTATCACAAGAAACTGTCCATCGCGGCGAACTGCCGGATGTGCCTGGTCGAAGTCGAGAAGATGCCGAAGGCCGTTCCGGCTTGTGCCACGCCGGTGTCGGCGGGGATGATCGTGCGAACGAAATCCGACAAGGCCGTGAAGGCGCAACAGTCGGTGATGGAATTCCTGCTGATCAACCACCCGCTCGATTGCCCGATCTGCGACCAGGGCGGCGAGTGTCAGTTGCAAGATCTGGCGGTAGGTTACGGCAAGTCGCAGTCGCGCTACAACGAAGACAAGCGCGTGGTGTTCCACAAGAACGTCGGACCGCTGATCTCGATGGAAGAGATGACGCGCTGCATTCATTGCACGCGTTGCGTTCGTTTCGGTCAGGAAGTCGCCGGCGTGATGGAACTCGGCATGCTGGGTCGGGGCGAGCATTCGGAAATCACGTCGTTTGTCGGCAAGACGGTGGACTCGGAACTGTCGGGCAACATGATCGACCTGTGCCCGGTCGGCGCGTTGACGAGCAAGCCGTTCCGCTACAGCGCCCGGACGTGGGAACTGTCGCGCCGCAAGTCGATCAGCCCGCACGACTCCGTCGGTGCGAATCTGGTCGTGCAGGTGAAGAACAATCGCGTGATGCGCGTCCTGCCGATGGAAAACGAAGCCATCAACGAATGCTGGATTTCGGACAAGGATCGCTTTTCGTACGAAGCGCTGAACAGCGAAGAACGTCTCACGAAGCCCATGCTCAAGCAGGACGGCAAGTGGATCGAGACCGACTGGCAAACGGCGCTGGAATACGTGGCAAAGGGCATCAAGGGCATTACGGCGGATCATGGCGCGAACCAGATCGCTGCTTTGGCCACGCCGCATAGCACCGTGGAAGAGTTGTATTTGCTCAAGCAGTTCGCGGAAGGCGTTGGTACGCCGAACATCGATTTCCGTCTGCGTCAAAGCGATTTCTCGGCACCGTTGGTGGACGAAGCGCCGTGGCTCGGCGTGAAGATCGCGGACCTGACGAACGTGGATTCGGCGCTGGTCGTGGGCTCGTTCCTGCGTCGCGATCACCCGTTGCTGGCCGCACGCCTGCGCGCCGCGAGCAAAGGCGGCGCGAAAATTACTTTCCTGCAAGCCACGAACGACGATTCGCTGATCCCTGCTTCGTATCGCGTGGTTGCGGCGCCTTCGGAATGGCTCGATCGGCTTGCCAGCCTGGCTGCGGCTGTGTCGGAAGCACGTGGCGTCGAGTTGCCGGAAGCCTTCGCGGGGCGTGAGGCATCGCCGATTGCAAAGGACGTCGCGGCTTCGCTGTCGACTGGCGAAAATCGCTTGCTGCTGCTCGGCAACAGCGCGGTGCAGCATCCCGAGTTCGCTCAGATCCAGGCGGTGTGCCAGTGGATCGCGGACAACACGGGTGCCACGCTCGGTTATCTGACGGAAGCGGCGAACACGGTTGGTGCGCATCTCGTCGATGCACTCCCGGGCGAGGGCGGCCTGAACGCTCGCGAAGTATTCGAGCAGCCGCGCAAAGGCTACGTGCTCTTCAACGTCGAACCTGAATTCGATACCGCGAATCCCGCTCAGGCGCTGGCTGCATTGAAGCAGGCGGAAATGGTCGTCGCATTGTCGGCGTTCAAGCACGGCGCCGATTACGCCGACGTGCTCCTGCCGATCGCGCCGTTCACGGAAACATCGGGCACGTTCGTGAACGCTGAAGGTACGGTACAGGCGTTCAACGGCGTAGTGCGTCCGCTCGGCGACACGCGTCCGGGCTGGAAAGTGTTGCGCGTGCTGGGCAGCATTCTCGGCCTGAAGGGTATCGAGTTCGACACGTCAGAAGAAGTTCGCGATGCCGCCTTGGGTGCTGGCGACCTGACATCGCGTTTGTCGAACAAGTCGCAGGTCGTGGCCAAGCGCGCCGTTGCGGCTGTTGCGAAAAAGGAAGGCAGCTACGAACGCCTCGCTGACACGCCGATCTATCATGCCGATGCGCTGTCGCGCCGTGCCCAATCGCTGCATCTGACGGTTGCTGCACGCGACGCAAACCAGATTGGGTTGCCGACGTCGCTGTTCGACAAGCTGGGCTTGAAAAATGGTGACGCAGTGCGCGTCGTGCAGGGCAATCTCGCGGTGGTCCTGCCGGCGGTTCGCGACGCGAATCTGGCGGAAAGCGTAGTGCGGGTATCGGCGGGAACGGCGGCTGGCGCGGCGCTCGGGCCTCTGTTCGGTGAACTGCTTGTGGAGAAGGCGTAAATGGGCTTGTTCGATACGATCAACGCAGGCGGGACGGAGATCCTCGGGGTTGCCTGGCCGACGGTCTGGGCCGTGGTGCGCATCCTCGTGGTTTCGGTGGTGATCCTGCTGTGCGTCGCGTACCTGATTCTCTGGGAACGCAAGCTCATCGGCTGGATGCACGTGCGGCTCGGGCCGAATCGCGTGGGCCCGATGGGTCTTCTGCAGCCGATCGCCGACGTGCTGAAGCTGCTGCTGAAAGAAGTGATTC
>NZ_JBAUSA010000501.1:0-6598 GCF_049581465.1 Caballeronia sp.
CGGCACGACCGTGGCGCTTGTGGCGCTCCCTGTCGCGCTCGCAGGACTACTTGCCTGCGCGCTCGCCGCTGCTGCGGTAGCCGATGCGCCCGATGCCGGACTCGCCGCCGCGCTCGCGCGCTCCCTGGCTAGATCGGCCATTTTGTCGAGAGGCAAATACACCACGTTGTTCGAGCTCTTGCTGTCGACGAATACTTTCGTCGCCCGCGAATAGATTTGCTGCATCGTGTCCAGATACATGCGTTGACGAATCACTGCCGGTGCCTTCGAATATTCTGCGTAGACCTGCTTGAAGCGCTCGGCATCGCCTTGCGCCTGCGAAACGACCCGGTTGCTGTAACCCTTCGCGTCATCGATCGTGCGCGCCGCGTCCGTCTTCGCGCGCGGCAACAGCTGATCGGCATAGGCTTTGGCGGAATCCACGGCGCGCTCATTGTCCTGGCGCACCTTCGATGCTTCCTCGAATGCCGGCTGAACCTGCGCCGGCACCGCGACGCTCTCGATCGTCACGCCCGTCACCTGCAGACCCGTCTTATACGCATCGAGCGACGCCTGAATCCTGTCCACGAGCTTCGCCCGCAACGCTTCGCGATCCTTGAACAGCAACTCGTCCGTGGTGTGCGTACCGGCGATCTCGCGAATCGCAGTCTGGCCGGCCTCGGTCACGCTTTGCTCGGGATCGACATTGCGAAACAGGTAATCGGTCGCCGACTTGATCTGATACTGCACGGTGAAACGCACGTCGACGATATCCGCGTCGTGCGTGAGCAGCGATGCGTCGCGCACGTTGGCTTGCGTCAACGTGTTGTTACGGCCAATTTCCACCGAACGGATCTGCGACGTGTTGACCATCTCGTCAGACTCGAACGGATACGGCAAACGCCAGTGAATGCCCTGGCCCGCCGTTTCCTGATACTTGCCCAAACGCGACACCACGCCCGCAGTTCCGTCCTGCACGACGAACACGCCGCTGCCCAGATAGATCGCGATCAACACGCCGATCACGATTCCAAAGCCGATCTTTGCGCCCCGGCCATTGTCGGGACGCGGCCCGCCACCCGCCGGCTTCATGCCGAACAAGCCCGCTAGCTTCTTATTGAACTCGCGCCACATTTCGTCGAGATCGGGAGGCCCGTCGCCTTCCTTGTCTTTCGGCGGACGTTTCTGCTCCTGCGGGCGCTTTGGGTCGTTGCCATTGCCCTCGCCCCGGCCCCAGCGCGGATCGTTGATCGAAAAGACGGCATGCGAAAGCTGCCGGTTACTCCGCTCGTTAGACTCTTTCACTCGATCTTTCACTCGGTGATTCACCATTAGACAGCCGGACCAATGCAAAAACGGAACAGATCAGAGCCCGTGCTCGGGGACCTTGCGGTCATCACTCTCATCGGCTGACCGGTCTTCTTCCGGTAGCGCGGTTCCGTCGTCGGATGTGCTATCCGTGAACTCCGACACGATCGTGCCGTCCGGAAGTTCCGTGTACTGGTTGTTATTGATGACTTCCGAAGCCGCAAATTCGGCGATGGCGGCGCGCAAGGCATCGACTCCCTGACCCGTGCGCGCGCTCAAAAAGACGCGCGAAATATTACCATACTCGTCCCTTTCAACCAGGTCGTTACGGGCTGCGAGCTCAGGCACTGCATCGATCTTGTTGAAAACGATGATCTGCGGAATAGTGTCCGCACCGATGCTGCGCAAAACCTCGTTCACCTGATCGATCTGGTCGAGCCGCACTGCGCTCGACGCATCGACGACGTGCACCAGCAAGTCAGCGTGAATGGTTTCCTCGAGCGTGGCGCGAAAAGCCGCGACCAGTTGGTGAGGCAAATCGCGAATAAACCCGACCGTGTCGGACACCACGGCCTGACCTGCTTCCGCGCTGAGATAAACGCGACGCGACGTGGTATCGAGCGTGGCGAACAACTGGTCGGCAACATAGGCCTGCGCGTTGGTCAGCGAATTGAACAGCGTCGATTTGCCGGCGTTTGTATAGCCGACCAGCGACACCGACATGGTCCGGTTGCGCACGCGTTGACGCCGCTGCGTGCCGTGCTGGCGACGCAATTTCTTGAGCCGCTCTTTCAACGCCTTGATCCGCTCGCCGATCAGCCGACGGTCGGTTTCAAGCTGCGTTTCACCCGGCCCACGCAAGCCGATGCCGCCCTTTTGCCGTTCAAGGTGGGTCCATGCGCGTATCAGGCGCGTGGACAAGTACGTAAGCTGCGCGAGTTCTACCTGCAGCTTGCCTTCGTGGCTGCGGGCGCGTTGCGCAAAGATATCGAGGATGAGACTCGTGCGGTCGATCACGCGCCGGTCTAACGCGCCTTCCAGATTGCGTTGCTGCGCGGGCGCGAGGGCGTGATTAAAAATGACAAGTTCGATGTCGTTGGCTTCGCACGCGAGGCGCAGCTCTTCGACTTTGCCGCTGCCGACAAACATCTTGGCGTCAGGGCTCGAACGCTTACCAGTCAGGGTGACCGCGGGATGGGCGCCCGCACTTTGTGCGAGTAGGCTGAGTTCTTCGAGACTGGCATCGAAATCGATTTTTCCGAAGTCGACGCCGACAAGCGCTGCGTTGATCAAATCAATATTTTCATTGTGAAGCGACCGGCGAAGAAGCATGTACTTGCATGAGGTCTCGCCGGGCGCAACGAGGTTTAGGTCGTTTCCGCATCCGGGTGGAAATTCACCGGGCGCGCGGGCACGACTGTGGAAATGGCGTGCTTATAGACCATCTGGGTAACCGTATTCCGGAGCAACACGACGTACTGGTCAAACGATTCGATGTTGCCTTGCAGCTTGATACCGTTGACCAGATAAATCGATACAGGCACATGCTCTTTTCGCAGTGCATTCAAAAACGGGTCTTGTAACAATTGCCCTTTGTTGCTCATAGCAAACTCCGTGTTATTTTTGCAGGTTGGACGTGATTGAGACGAAGAAAAAGAGATCCGCCGTCAATCGCTACACTATAGCCGATTTTCATTTTCGCACCAGCGCGCCCAGGGCCGTCCAAAACCGCCAGACGCTTGATGCACGCGGGTTTTCAGCCTTTATCCGCGTAAGGGTTCGTGCTTGAACGAAACTCTATGCGCAATGGAGTCCCTATCAGCCCAAAAGTTTCTCTGAAGCGGCCTTCGAGGTAGCGTTTGTACGTTTCGGTAACCGCGTCGAGCGCGTTTCCATGCACCACGATGATGGGCGGGTTCTGCCCGCCCTGGTGCGCGTACCGCAACTTGGGACGAATCGGGCCGCGGCGGCGAGGTTGCTGGAATTCCACTGCGTCGATCAGCGCGCGCGTGAGCTTCGGCGTGGGAAGCTTCGCCATGGCCGCAGCGTAAGCGTCGTCGACGGACTTCATCAACTGCGTGATGCCCGTCTTTTCCAGCGCCGATACGTAATGAAATTTAGCAAAGTCCAAAAACTTGAGCTTGCGCGTCAAGTCGGCCTTGGTGCGCTCGCGCACATGCGAATCCAATCCATCCCACTTGTTCACGCCAACCACCAGCGCCCGTCCCTGCTCGACCACGAAGCCCGCAATATGCGCGTCCTGATCGGAGATATCCTGCTGGGCATCGAGCAACATAATGACTACGTTTGCGTCCGAAATGGACTGCAACGTCTTCACTACCGAGAATTTTTCCACCGCCTCGAATACTTTGCCGCGACGACGCAGGCCCGCCGTATCGATTAACGTGTATTTGCGGCCACTTCGCTCGAAATCAATGTAGATGGAATCGCGCGTGGTGCCCGGCATGTCGAACGCGATGACCCGTTCTTCGCCGAGCAGCGAGTTCACCAGCGTCGACTTGCCCACGTTCGGCCGGCCGACGATCGCAATCTTGACGCCGCGCGCCGCCTTTTCTTCCTCATCTTCTTCCGGCTGTCCGGCGTACGCGATCTCGAGCGCCTCTCCGATCATTTCCGTCACGCCGTCGCCGTGCGCGGCTGAAATCGCGCGCGGATCGCCCAGGCCGAGTTCGTAGAAATCCGCGGCGACCGCGCTGTACCGCATCCCTTCAGCCTTGTTGACCACGAGGAACAGCGGACGGCCGGTCTTGCGCAGGAAGTCGGCAATGTGCTTATCCTGAGGCGCCAGGCCGTTACGGCCATCGGTGATGAACACCACGACATCGGCTTCTGCCACGGCCTGACGCGTTTGACGCGCCATTTCATGCAGGATGCCATCCTTCGCAACGGGTTCGAAACCGCCGGTATCGACCACCAGATAAGGGCGGTCGCCAACCCGCCCTTCGCCGTAGTGGCGGTCGCGGGTAAGGCCGGGCAGGTCGGCGACGAGGGCGTCGCGCGAGCGCGTGAGGCGGTTGAAGAGCGTCGATTTCCCCACATTGGGGCGCCCTACGAGGGCAATTACGGGTTTCATCAGATGGTGTTCACAGTTGAACGCAAGGCGGATCTTTCCGGCCGGCGCGCCCGAACAACGTCAGGGAACGGCAGGCCGCATGTTTGCGTGGCCAGGCGATGAGTCGAAAATTAGCACGCTTCGAAGGGACATTCCGCAAACTCGAATGAATGTCCGCAATCTCGGCGCTCGCGGCGCATCCGGCATGTGGCCGGGCGACACTGTCGAAAGGTCGATCCCGCAGCGCTCTCCAAAAACCGGCCAAACCGGGGATTGGCGCTGCCTGTTGCTGCTTATGCGGTTACTTGTACGGTTGCTTGTGCGCTTATTTACCGCACGCACGGCCGGTGCGCGCGGCTTTGATGAATCGATTCTATTCGCACGGCGCGGACTCAAGAAACAAAAGTCCGAAAAACACGAGCGGCTGGCAACGCCAGCCTGCTCGTCAGAACATCGAATCATTCAAGCCAGATCAACGCGGACGGAAACCGTACAGGCCGCCGTCGTGCGTCAGGATCACGAGCGTATCGCCTGCCAGCACGGGCGCGGCGGTAATTGCGCTGCCATCGGTTTTCGCGCGGCCAACCAGTGCGCCGTTAGACGTGGAGAGGAAATGCACATAGCCTTCGAAGTCTCCGACCACGACGGCGCGGCCCAAAATGAACGGTACGCTGACGACGCGATTCTTCAACGCGTCGTTCTTCCAGAGCGGCGTGCCGTCGATGACGCTGTAGCCGTTGACGACTGACCAGTCGTCGCCGGCCGCCACTATTTCATTGTCCTGCGCGAGACCGCTGTCACTCGAGAACGGTCGTTCCCATTGCGGATGGCCAGAGTTAGCATCGAAACAGCCGAGACGGCCCTGGAACGTTACGGCACATGTCTCGGACCCTACCAGCGTCGGCGCGCCGGTCACGTCATTGATACGCTCGACTTCCGTTACGCCCTTCGGAAACGATACAGGCGTTTGCCAGTATGCGTCGCCGGTTGCGAGGTTGATCGCCGCGAACGTGCCGCCGGGGAAGCCGGCCAGAACCGCCTGTGAACCTGCAAACGTCATGCCGGCAGCCACGCGCAAGTTCAGCGGCACTGAACGGGCCTGGAACAACCACTTCTGCTCGCCGGTTTGCGCATTGAACGCGACAATCTTGCCGTCGATGGTACGCACGATCACCGCGTCGTTACCCACGAGCGGCGGCGAGATGATTTCGCCCGGCGCCGTTGCGGTCCAGATTTGCTTGCCGTCCGGTCCCAGGACGTAGACGTTGCCCTTCAGGCCACCGACCGCGGTCAGGTTGCCGTCGCTGCCAACGCCCGCTGACAGATCGTCCTTCAACTTGATACGCCAGATGTCCTGCCCCGTCTTCGCGTCGATCTTCGCGACAGTGCCGTTCTCACCGGCTGCATAGACGGCATCTCCGACGGCTACGGGCGAGAACAGGTAGCGACCGGCCTTGCCGACGCTCGCCTTCCAGGCCTGCTCGACGGTCAGGACAGGCTTGATGTCCGTGAGCGGAGTAGGCACGCGGCGGTCGTCCTTGGTGGCGGCACAGGCGGAGAGCAAAACCGTAATCGCGCAGGCGAGCGGGAAAGCGTAGCGTTTCAGAAAGGTCATCGGTGGACGCAATATGAATAAAGTGACATGGGTTGATCGGTGTGCAGCGCGTTTGCCTCGGGTAACCCGTGTTTGCCGGTTACCGAGGGTTGGAAGCGCGCGCTTGGCACAAAATCGGCTGGCGAAGCTGAGGGCTGATCGATGCGAAATCAGCCGCCGAGTGCGTCCAGCTTGAACTGGACGAGTTGGCGAGTGGACGTGTCGGACTTGGGCAGCGTGTCGAGCGCGACCTTGTACGCCGTGCGCGCGTCGTCCCGCTTGCCTTCGGCCGCTAGGAGGTCGCCCCGACGATCGGACAACAAACCCTTGAACGCATCGAGTGGCGCGTCGTCGAGTAACTTCAGGCCTGCGTCGTAGGCCTTTTCGTCAAGCAGAACCAATGACAGTCGCAGTTTCGCGATCTCCTTGTATTCGTCGTCCTTCCCGTGGTCGACCACCCATTGCAATTGCGCCTTGGCGCCGGCCGTGTCGCCTGCCATATAGAGCGTTTTGGCGGCAGCGAGGGCGGTCATCTGCGCGTACGCCGTGCCACCGAACTTATCTTCCATGTCGGCGGACACCCGAGTGACGAGCGCCTTGTCATTCGATGACACCGCTTGCTGCACCTGGTCATAGAGCACCGC
>NZ_JBAUSA010000502.1:0-1964 GCF_049581465.1 Caballeronia sp.
CACTCGTCCGGGTTCTCGTCACTTCATCTTTCAGCGCGCGGTCCAGGACGGCGGGAATGACCAGGTTGAGTTCGGGCACGTGGATATCCGAAGGGTAGCTGCGCGAGGGTTGCGCGCGTTGGGAGCATCGATCGATGGATGAATGAATGAAGCATCTCCACGAGTCGGGATGCAGGGAACAAAAATATTCTCGATCGACCTGCGGGGCAAGTGTCTTTAGGGGTAGGCACCCTATACGAACGTACTGACTCGCATTGGACGGTCCGAATAGAGGTATTCCGATTGAAACGATCCACCGGCTTTCGACGCCTGACAGATCGGATCTGCCGTTATTTGCTAACCTCTGAGGGATTTCGCTGGAGACGCGTTCAATCACGGGCAACGGCCGGTCGCCGCGTCACCCCACCGCGTCACGCCATATTGGCAGGCAATTACTTTTGGGCTTTCTATCTCATGGAAAATCGGGCACTCATCATTGGCGCTAGCGGCATTGTCGGAAGCAATCTCGCCGACCAGTTGCTCGCGAGCGGCTGGAACGTTTCGGGACTCTCACGCGGCCGCACGGCCGTGTCGCCGGCCATCGAATCCATTACCGCCGATCTGACCTCATCTGAATCCGTCAATCAAGCGCTCGCCGGCAGAACCTTCAGTCACGTATTCTTTACCGCATGGGCTCGCCAGGCGACGGAAAAAGACAACATCCGCGTGAACGGCGGCATGGTGCGTCATGTGCTGGATGCACTTGGAGCGTCGGGCGGCGTATCGCACGCCGCGCTCGTCACGGGCCTGAAGCACTACCTTGGACCATTCGAGGCCTATGCGACAGGCGCGGTGCCCATCACGCCGTTTCGAGAAGAGCAGGGCCGCCAGCCGGTCGATAATTTTTACTACGAGCAGGAAGACCGTCTCTTCGAGGCGGCACGGCGATACGGTTTCAACTGGAGCGTGCATCGTCCCCATACGATCATCGGCTTCGCTGTGGGCAACGCGATGAACATGGGCGTGAAGCTCGCGGTCTACGCGACGCTTTGCAAAGAGACTGGCCAGCCTTTCCTGTTCCCCGGTGCGCCGGCGCAATGGAACGGCTTGACCGACATGACCGACGCGCGCCTGCTCGCGCGACATCTTGAATGGGCCGCGACGTCCCCGAATGCAATCAACGAAGACTTCAACGTGGTCAACGGCGACGTGTTCCGCTGGAAATGGATGTGGTCGCGTATCGCGGACTACTTCGGCATCGAGGCCGCGCCGTTCGACGGCGAAACGCGTCCGCTTGAACCGCGCATGCAGGATGCCGGACCGCAATGGTCCAGCATTGCGGCGCGGTTCGATCTGGCGGAAGGAGACATCGGCAAGCTCGCGCCGTGGTGGCACACGGATGCCGATCTCGGACGTCCGATGGAAGTGGTTACCGATATGACCAAGAGCCGCAAGGCGGGCTTTCTCGACTATCAGAGCACGTCCGATTCCTTTTATGAATTGTTCGACCGGCTCAAGGCTGAACGCATCATTCCCCAATGACGTGACGGATTGCTGCAGCCGCGGCCGTTAGCGATCCACACGCTGCTGCAGGTGCGCCGGGTAGCGGTCGCCCACCACCTTGATCTCCCGCAGGGCCGCTTCGATGACGGCCAGGTCGTCAGGCGACAGCTCGACTCCAGCCGCGCCGACATTCTCGTCGAGCCGATGCAGCTTGGTGGTGCCTGGAATGGGCATTGGCATTGCGGTGGGTCCCGGACTATCTGGTTGCAGAGCATCTGGCAGCGGGCCGGCTCGCGCAATTGCTTTCCGAATGGAGTCCTTGGCCAGCGCTAGCGCCGGATAGGTGGCGGCCGCTGGGCGCTTCGCGTCCGGCATGGCATTCAATCCTTGCTTCGCGCTTCCAGGCGATACCGACTGGGACTCTGACCAAACATCCTTTTGAACGTCGAACTAAACGTGGTTTCGGACGCGTAGCCTACGGC
>NZ_JBAUSA010000503.1:0-4227 GCF_049581465.1 Caballeronia sp.
GAGCACTAGTTTGTACATGATGTCTGTTCAAAGGTCGTTAGTGAAAGGGCAGCGGGAGCGCCGGAAACTGGCCTCGATTTTGGGTGGCAACGCGTTCTCGCGCAACCTGGCTGATCGGCCGAATTCATCACGTCAAACGAATATTTTATAATGAGCGCATTGCTCCGGTTTTTTTCGGGGTTTTCATTCTTCCACATTCCCACTCCGGCGGCCTCTAAGTGAAGTTTTTCACCGACTACATCAACCTTGTACTTATCGCGGTTGTCCTCATTTCAGGTGTATTGCTGTTGTGGCCGACCCTCGTGCGGCGTGGACGCGGCGGTGTGACGCCCGCGGAAGCGATTCAACTGATCAATCGGCGCAACGCGGCCGTGATCGACGTACGGCCTGCCGCGGAGTACTCGCAGGGCCATTTGCCGGCCGCGCGTAATTTCGCTCTGGCGGAACTCCAAGCAAAGATTGGCCAAATCGCGAAGAATAAGGGGAATCCGGTCTTGCTCATATGCCAGACCGGCCAACAATCCCAGAAGGCGAGCCGCACGTTGAGCGAAGCGGGTTACGCCGAGGTCCATGTATTGCAAGGTGGACTGGATGCCTGGCAAAAGGCCGGCATGCCAGTCGTGAAACAAGGAGCTGCGAAGTGAACAAAGTCATTATGTACAGCACGCAGGTGTGCCCGTATTGCCAGATGGCCGAGCGTCTTTTAAAGTCGCGCGGCGTCGATAGCGTCGAAAAAGTGATGATTGACCGGGATCCGGCAAAGCGCGACGAAATGATGACGCGTACGGGCCGTCGCACGGTGCCGCAGGTATTTATCGGCGAGACGCATGTGGGCGGTTACGAAGACCTGTCGGCGCTCGACCGCAAAGGCGGTTTGATGCCGCTACTTGCGTCCGCGTAAAAGCATCGGTCTAATGCACGCCTGAACGCATTCGACCCAGCGGCGCGCCTCTTGACCGGAAAGACCGGAAAGTCGCGCGCCGCACTCCAATAATCTAGGGAACAACCATGTCTGACGACAACAACCAGCCGTTCTTCAACATCCAGCGTATCTATCTGAAGGACATGTCGCTTGAGCAGCCCAACTCCCCGGGCATTTTCCTCGAACAAGACATGCCGTCGGTGGAAGTGGAAGTGGATGTGAAGGCCGAGCGCCTCGCGGAAAGCGTCTTCGAAGTGCTGGTGACCGGCACTGTGACGGCGAAGGTCACCGACAAGGTGGCGTTCCTGATCGAAGCCAAACAGGCCGGTATTTTCGATATCCGCAACATCCCGGCCGATCAAATCGACCCGTTGGTTGGCATCGCTTGCCCGACCATCCTGTTCCCGTACCTGCGCTCGAATATTGCCGACGCGATCACCCGCGCCGGTTTCCCGCCGATCCACCTCGCGGAAATCAACTTCCAGGCGTTGTACGAGCAGCGTATTTCGCAGTTGGCGGCGGCGCAGGAAGGCGTGGCCAACGGCGCGACGCTGAATTAAACGTTGTCACGACCGGAGCCGGGCATGCAAGTAGCCGTACTCGGCGCCGGTGCGTGGGGCACCGCGCTGGCAGGCCATCTGGCCCGCCGCCACGACACGGTGCTTTGGGCGCGGGATCCCGCGCTCATCGAAACCCTTTCCCGAACGCACGAAAACGAGCGCTATTTGCGCGGCGTGACCCTGCCCGCAACGCTACGATACGACGCAGAACTCGCGTCTGTGCTGCAGCATTGCGCGGCCGGCGATGCGCTGTGCGTGGTGGCCGCGCCCGTCGCCGGGTTACGTGCAATGTGCCGCTCCATGCGCGAATCCGGGATTGTTCCGGCCCATTTCGTGTGGCTGTGCAAGGGCTTCGAAGCCGATACGCAATGCTTGCCGAACGAGGTTGTTGCAGCCGAATTGCCTGGGCACGCGAGCAACGGCACGCTGTCCGGGCCGAGCTTTGCGCGTGAGGTCGGGCAGGGCTTGCCGGTGGCGCTCACGGTGGCGAGCCGATCGGCAGCCCTCGGCGAACGCACGGTAGAGGCGTTTCATCACGGCGCCATGCGCATCTACACCGGCGACGACGTAATCGGCGTGGAAGTGGGTGGCGCGGTGAAGAACGTGATGGCCATCGCAACAGGCATAGCCGATGGACTGGGTCTCGGGTTGAACGCGCGCGCCGCGCTGATCACGCGTGGGCTCGCGGAAATGTCGCGATTAGGCGTGGCGCTGGGTGGCCGCGCCGAAACGTTCACCGGCCTGACCGGACTCGGCGACCTCATTCTCACGGCCACAGGTGACTTATCGCGTAACCGTACCGTCGGCATGCAACTCGCGGGCGGCCAGTCGCTCAGCGACATTCTCGCGGCGCTAGGCCATGTAGCCGAAGGCGTGCGATGCGCTCGCGCCGTGCTGGCATTGGCGCAGGCGCGCGGTATCGATGTCCCGATCACCCAGGCGGTGTGTCGCGTCCTGTTTGAAAATGTCGCGCCGCGTGACGCGGTTCAAGCTCTGTTGAGCCGCGATTCCAAAGCGGAGTGAGCGGTTTGAAGGACTCGTCCCGCTGTTAAAGGCCGCCGTCAAACCCCGCCTGTCTCCACGCTTCAAACGTCACCACGGCCACCGTATTCGATAAATTCAAGCTGCGGTTCCCCGGCCGCATTGGCAGTCGCACGCGCCGGTCGGGCGGGATTTGCGAAAGCACGGCCTCCGGCAGCCCGCGCGTTTCGGCGCCGAATACAAACCAGTCGCCGGCCTGGAATGTGTGTCCGAAAAACGGCGTCGATCCGCGCGTCGTGAACGCAAACATACGCGCCGCATCCGGCGCCTCGGCTTCAATAAACGCATTCCAGTTTGCATGCACATGCATTTGCGCGTACTCGTGGTAATCGAGCCCGGCGCGACGCATCTTCGCGTCGTCGAGAGGGAAGCCGAGGGGCTCGATGAGGTGCAAGCGCGCACCGGTATTCGCACATAGGCGGATCACGTTGCCGGTGTTCGGCGGAATTTCGGGTTCGACAAGAACGACGTTGAACATAAGCATTAGCTCTGGAAAATTAGTCTTGTGGCGTACGCAGCGCCACGAAATTGGTCACGCGCGCCGCCCCTGCAGTCTTCAGCGTACGGGCCAGCGCGTCGAGCGTGGCGCCTGACGTCATGACGTCGTCGACGATAGCGACGTGCTTGCCGCGCACGTCGCGCATGACCCGAAACGCGTCACCTACGTTTCGACGCCGGGTATCGAGATCGAGTCTGGCTTGCGGCGCGGTATTGCGAGTCCGTTCAATAAGCATCGCATCAGCGTGCGCGCCGAGCCTTCGCGCCAACGGCTTTCCGATCGACCACGCCTGGTTGAATCCGCGCGCGTTCAAACGCGCGCGCGACAACGGTACGGGCGCAAGAATGTCGGGCGCGCAATCGTCGGCGGTCTCGAATGCCGCGTGCAAATGGCGAGCAAATTCGTGCCCGGTAGCGGTCCGGGCGTGGAATTTCAGATCGAGCGCGAGCGTGTCGAGCGGTGCGCGGTAATCGGCGAGCGCAAAGGTCGCATCGAAATTCGGCGGCTCTGCAATACATGTCCGGCAAATCAACCGCGCGCGATCGGACCGCCTATCGACCGGCAGTGCGCAAATCCGGCACCTCACGCGCGCCTCGTTCCAGTACTGCGTGTCGCAGCCGCTACACAACACGCCCTGCGACAAATTGCCACACAATGCGCACTGATTCGGTAGCGCGATGTCGCGTAGCCAGCCGAGCCATCGCGCTGCCGCGTACGACACGTCGCGCAAGGGACCGGAACGACGCAATACGTTTGGAAATCGGCCTGTCATGAGCGCAATCCGAGAAAAGCCCGGCGTGGCCGAGGCCCGCCCTACACGCGGCGGCACGTTGCGCTCTCCTACCGTACCGGACGTTTCAATAATCGCCGAGTATACTTCGCACTCTTCGAAAGCAGGCTGTCATGTCCCCAACTCCCGCCAACATTGGCCGACCGGCCTACGATTTGCGTCGCTTGATGCGAATTTTCGATCGCCGCGCCGCGACCTTCGACAACGTCGCCTTCCTGCCGCGTGAAATTGCACAGCGCATGCGCGAGCGGCTCGACTACATCAAGGTCACGCCGGTGCGCGTGCTCGATGCGGGCTGCGGCACGGGCGCCGATCTACCCGGTTTGCGCGAGCGATTCGCCGACGCGTCCGTGATCGGCATGGATCTATCGGCGGCCATGCTGGCGCGGGCGAACCTCGCGGAAACGGCCGAATC
>NZ_JBAUSA010000504.1:0-2694 GCF_049581465.1 Caballeronia sp.
ATTGCCAATGTCCGCAGCACGCTGCAAAGCGACGACCAAAAGCGGTCGTAATTGAACATAAGGATCCCAAACAAATGGACGACGCCATCCTGCGTTATTACGAAGCCGAGATGCGCTACCTGGGCGAAGCTGCGAAGGAGTTTGCCGACGCGCATCCGGACCGTGCCCGCATGCTGAATCTTGATCGCGTCGGCGATCGTGATCCGTACGTCGAACGGCTATTCGAGGGCTTTGCGTTTCTCACCGGCCGGTTGCGCCAGAAGCTGGATGACGAACTGCCCGAACTGACTGAAGGACTGGTCAGCCTGCTATGGCCGCACTATCTGCGCATGATCCCTTCGTTATCGATCCTCGAGATGACGCCCGCGGCTGACACGCTGCAAAAGACTGAAAATGTCCCTGCGGGCCTAGCGGTGCGCTCGGGCAAGGTGGGCGTGAGCGGCGTGCAATGCCTGTACCGCACAACGCAAGCGGTGACGCTGATGCCGATCCGGCTCACTGAAGCGGCACCCTCGGTCCGGCACGATGCACGCTCGGTCATCCGCTTCAAGTTCGAGATCGACAAGTCCGCACCCCGTGAGGCGCTTGATTTGTCGCGCATTCGCCTCTATCTCAACGCCGATCTGCCGGTTGCCTTCGCGTTACACCTCGCGCTGACACGCCAGACACAATCGCTTTCGTTGCGAGTTCCCGACGTGCAAGACGGTGCGGCGACGCCGCTAAAGGGTGCGTGGATCGAAGCGGCGGGATTCTCAGCAGATGAGCGCTTGTGGCCGAAAGCGGATGTTGCATTCTCGGGTTATCAACTACTGCTGGAATATTTCACGTTCCGCGAAAAATTCCTGTTTGTCGACTTGTGCGGCCTGAGCATCAACGCGTTGCCACCCGACGCGTGGAGCTTCGAGGTCGAGGTACTGCTCAAGGAAAGTTACCCAGTTGACTTGCGCTTCACTGCAGCCAACGTGCGGCTGTTCTGCACGCCGATCATCAACTTGTTCGCACTCGACGCCGAACCCGTGCGAATCGATCATCACGAGACCGAGTATCGCGTGAAGCCGATGCATCACCACGGCGACTTCGTCGAAACGTATTCAGTCGAAGCGGTGGAGGCGTTCGATCACGATACCGCCGAGCGTTTCGAGTACGTCCCGTTTTCTACATTCAGGCATCGGGGCGGCATGCTTCGCCATGAGGCCCCTGAGCGTTACTTTCATACGCGCGTCAGGCAAGGTGTCAAGGGCCTGTTCGACACATGGATCATTCTCGGTGGTCACGCGTGGGAATCGATACCGGATTTGCCCGAGGAGACGCTGTCGCTGCGCGTGACGGGTACGAACGGCATGTTGCCGCGCAAAGGCTTGCGCGAAGCGAGTATCAACGAGCTGGTCGCGAGCGCACCGAACGTCGGGAGAGTCTGCAATCTTACGTCGCCCACGTTGCCGGTTTATCCCCCGGTGAATGACCGATTCCAGTGGCGCGTGCTGTCTCATCTCGCGCCGAATTTCTTGTCGCTGATGGACGCGGAAGTGTTGCGCGGGGCTTTGGCGTTGTACGACTGGACAGGGGACGAACTGAACCGTCGTCGTCTCGCGGGCATCCAGCATGTATCGCAGAAACTCCTGCGCAAGGTGATTGGCGGCGGTGTCGAGCGCGGCGTGCTGATCGAGGTCACGCTTGATAGCCACGCTTTCGCGGGCACGGGTGATGTGTACCTGTTTGGTGAGCTATTACACCGGTTCTTTACGCTGTACGCCGAGATCAATCTCTTCACCCAACTGGCGATCGTCAGCTTGCCTTCGGGTAAGCGCATCGAGTGGGCGGCAAGCCACGCGGAGCGCTCGCCACTATGAATGCGCCTGAAACGCTTACCGGCGTATCGCCACTTGTGACACCGCTTGTGCGGGCACTGCTCGCGCGTGCGCCGCAGATGAAATTTTTTCAGTTTTGCCAACTGATCGAACGACTGGCGCCTCAGCGCATGGGTCTGGGCACACGCGACACACCCGCTAGCGAACTGGTCAGGTTTCGGCCTTATCCCAAAGTGGGCTTTCCGGGCACGGAGTTGGCCGCCGTCGAATTCGACCACGCGCGCCCGGATCGGCCGCCGTCGGTCCGCACGACGTTTCTCGGACTGTACGGCGTGAATGCGGCGATGCCACCGCATCTTATTGACGATATCGTCCTGAGACGGGAAGGGCATGAGGAAGTCATGTCGTTTCTCGACCTGTTCAATCACCGGATCGCGACGCTCTTTTATCGCACGTGGCGAAAGTATCGGTATCCATCTGGCTTTGAGCGAGGCACCGACGACGACACCTCGCTCGACCTTTTATGTCTTGCGGGCTTTGGGCTGGGTGACAAGGCGGGCAGCGCGGGACTGCCGTCTGCGCGCGTGCTCGGACTGCTGGGCTTGCTGACCCAACGTACGCGCACGGTGGAAGGGCTGGCGGGCGTCGTCGCACTTGCCTTGCCGGGCGCGGGTGTCCAGATCGTCGAGCGTTTCCCGGTCTGGGTCCGGCTCGATACTCAGTCCGGCCTGCGCTCGGGCGGTTCATTGGGCAGACCCGAAACCGCCGGGCAAGGTCTTGGCCGAGGGCATGTACTGGGACGCCGCGTCAGGAATCGCGGCGAGGCGGTTCGGCTTACGTTGCGGCCTGCAACCCCGGAACAGGCGCACGATCTCCTGCCCGGCGC
>NZ_JBAUSA010000505.1:0-8195 GCF_049581465.1 Caballeronia sp.
ATATGGACTCGTGGTCGTGGCCGCCCTCATGCTTCCGGAAACGAAGAACCGCCGGATCGCGACGGTAGCGGCCAACGCCGCCACTCGGGCCTGAAAAGGGAAAGATATGATCGACGAACGGATCCAAACGATGCTGACCCAAGACACTACCGTGGCGGACCAGTGGTACAACACCGGCGATATGCGGATCACCGCGATCGACGCCCATGCTCATGTGTTCGTGCGCGGCTTGCCGCTCGCGCAGCAGCGTCGCCATGCGCCGGACTACGATGCAACGCTCGATGCCTACGCCGGTCACTTGCTGTCGAACGGTGTCTCGCATGCCGTGCTCGTGCAACCCAGCTTTCTGGGTACGGACAATAGCTTTTTCCTCGATGTGGTGAAGCGCTATCCGCGACGCTTTCGCGGGGTGGCGGTTGTGGATTGCGCGGTCACCGATAGCGAGCTCGCACTGCTGGACCGCACGGGCGTGGTGGGAATCCGATTAAATCTCATCGGCTTGGAGCTTCCGCAACTGACTGCGCCCGACTGGCGGCGGCTGTTCGCGCGGGTCAACGCGCTCGGCTGGCATGTCGAGGTCCACCGTGAGGCGGTGGACTTGCACGCCGTTGTCGGGCCGCTGCTCGAACAGGGCTGTACGGTGGTCGTCGATCACTTCGGCCGGCCCGATCCGCGCACCGCTGCCGGCGATCCGGGCTTTAAATACCTGCTGTCGGTTGGCGGTACCGGGCGCGTCTGGGTCAAGCTGTCGGCGGCTTACCGAAGCGCCGTGAACGATGACGGCACGGCAACGGGCACCTCCCTCGCGAGCCAGATTCTTGCCGCTTACACGCCTGATCGACTGGTCTGGGGCAGCGACTGGCCGCATACTCAGCATCAGCACATCGTCGACTACGACGCCGCCCGGCGAGCCCTCGATCAGTGGGTTCCCGACGGTGCGCAGCGCGAGTCGATCTTGACGAGCTCGGCGCGCACGCTTTATAGATTCGAATAAGCCGCTCGACCGGGCGACGGCCGATCCGCCGGACCGGTCCCTCACAACCACGGAGATTTCAAACATGTCGCTTCCTTCCACTGAACGCCGCGCCGCCTTCCGCTCGCTGGTCGAAAGCCGGCACGCGTTGCTCGTGCCCGGTGCCTTCAACGCGTTGAGCGCACGTGTCGCGGCCGATATTGGCTTCGGCGCGCTGTACATCACGGGCGCGGGCGTGACGAACATGTTTCTCGGACTTCCCGATCTCGGCTTTGTCGGCTTGCACGAGATGGCCGACCATACGGCGCGTATCCGGGACGCCGTGGACCTGCCGCTTATCGTCGATGCCGATACCGGCTACGGCAACGCGCTTAACGTGCGCCACGCTGTTCGAACCCTGGAACGGGCAGGCGCTGACGCCATCCAGCTCGAGGACCAGGTGAACCCCAAGAAGTGCGGGCATTTCGCCGGCAAAGCAGTCATTTCGACGAGTGAGATGGTCGGCAAACTGCACGCTGCAGTCGACGCCCGGGAGGACTCCAATCTGCTGATCGTTGCCCGGACCGACGCCTGTGCGGTCCATGGATTCGACGCTGCCATTGAACGCGGGCAGCGCTTCGCTGAAGCGGGTGCGGATGTTCTTTTCATTGAAGCGGTCGAGACGATCGAGGACATTCAACGTCTGCCCGCGTTGTTCGACAAGCCTCAGCTCATCAACATCGTGATCGGAGGCAAGACGCCGACCTTGGCGCAAGCCGCGCTTGCCGAACTCGGCTTTGGCATTGTTCTCTACGCCAATGCAGCGCTACAGAGCGCCGTACACGGCATGCAGCGGGCCCTGACCATCCTGCGGGCTGAAGGTGAGCTGGAGGAAGATCCCGGCCTCGTGGTGCCGTTTAACGAGCGCCAGCGCCTGGTCGACAAGCCGCTATATGACCGCCTCGACGGGAAATACGCGGCGCATGACGAGTGAGGTGGCAGCACCGAATACTTCAATCGACGATCAAGCGATGAAAATAGCGGGGAAGTACAAGTAAGCTGGTTGGATACTGAATGAAGACCGTTCGGCTGTTTTCCGGGTCATCCGGGTTGCCACCCCATTGAGATTCCTCGCCTTTCGATGAAGCCTTCAACGAAAACGACGTCCCCAAAAAGAAGACGTCTTTTGCAACTGGGAGCCGCGCTAGCGTTTGTTTCTGGCATATGGAATTCGATGCTCGCACCAGCGCGTGCGGCAGCCTCACCAGGTACCCGTGCTCGCGTGCGTCCCAGCGATCCGGGCTGGCCACCCGAGGCGCAGTGGAACGAACTCGGTCAGCAAGTCGGCGATGCACTGGTCAAAGTGCAGTCGCCGCTGATGACATGCCTCAATGCGCCCGATGGGGCCGACTGCCTTCAACTGTTCAAGGAACTCAAGAATCCGTATTTTCTCGGCGATGAGGTGGGCCTGACGCAGTCTCTCGGCTGGGTTGGCGCGTGGACATCGATGCCCAGCGTCTATGCGGTGGCTGCCCGCAATACGAGCGACATCGTCGCCGCCGTCAACTTCGCACGCCGAAACAATGTACGCCTCGTGGTGAAAGGCGGTGGTCACAGTTATCAAGGTACATCGAATGCACCGGACTCCCTGCTGGTCTGGACGCGAAAAATGAACGACATCAGCCTGAAAGACGCGTTTGTTGGCGTGGGATGTGAGGGGCATGCCCTACCCGTGCGGGCAGTCACGGTCGGGGCCGGTGCGATCTGGGCCCACGTGTACGACGCCGTCACGACACACTCAGGCGGCTACGTGCAGGGCGGCGGCTGCATGACCGTTGGCGTGGCCGGCTTGGTTCAGAGCGGCGGCTTCGGCAGCTTCTCCAAGGCCTACGGAATGGCTGCGGGAAGTCTGCTTGAAGCCGAAGTCGTCACGGCCGATGGTGTCGTTCGAATCGCCAATGCCTGCACGAATCCGGACCTGTTCTGGGGGCTGAAAGGCGGCGGCGGTGGCAGCCTGGGCGTGGTCACGCGGCTTACGCTGCAGGTCCATGATCTACCCGAGACATTCGGCGCGGTGAACATGACGATCAAGGCGACATCGGCCCCTGCGTTCCGCCGGTTGATTGGCTTGATCGTGGACTTTACTAGCCAGAACCTCCTGAATCCGCACTGGGGCGAACAGATCAGGTTTCGCCCCGACAACGTCCTCAAGATCGCGATGGTGTTCCAGGGGCTCAGCCGCAGTGAAGCCCAAGCAATCTGGCGACCGTTCATGGATACGCTCGACGGCGCACCGGACGACTTCAAGGTCGAGTTTTCGCCCCTGAAGATCGTGGCCGTCCCGGCTCGCACTTTTTGGGCGCCGACGATGTTCAAGAAGGTGCTCGGGTTCATCAGTACCGACGACCGGCCGGGCGCGCCGAAAGACAATGTCTTCTGGCCGGGCAATCGGGGAGAGGCGGGACAAGTGCTGCACGGCTACGAGTCGGCTTGGCTTCCGGCGAGCTTGCTGCAAGATGATCGGCGTCAGACTCTCGCGGCTACGATGTTTGCCGCGAGCCGCCAATGGAGCGTGTCGCTGCACCTCAACAAGGGTTTGGCTGGCGCACCGGCCGAGGTCGTCGCTGCTGCCCGCGACACAGCCATTAACCCGGCCGCGCTCGATGCCTTCGCGTTGCTTATCTCCGGAGCAGAGGAGTCGCCCGCCTATCCGGGCATTCCAGGCCACGAGCCCGACATCGCGCGGGCGCGCTTGGACGCGCAGGCCATCGGACGTGCAATGGACGAAGTGCGCAAGCTAGTTCCGGACCCAGGTTCCTACGTGTCGGAAAGCAATTTCTTCGACGCCGATTGGCAGCGGTCCTTTTGGGGTTCGAACTACAGCAGGCTGCTCGCCGTTAAAGACCGGTACGATCCCGATGGCTTGTTTGTCGTTCATCATGGCGTGGGCAGCGAACGCTGGAGCGCAGACGGATTCACGAGGCTGACATGAGGCGCACGCGATTCAATTCAAGTGAACACTCCCATCACGCACGTCGCTTGGTTGGCATTGAAGCGGACGAAATCGACAGCGAACTTTGAGGGATAGCAATCATGGCGCATACACTTTCATCCACCGGTTCCACGGCGCCGTCGCGCAATCTGCAGCTCGATTCCGACGCCGTCATGCAGGCTCGCATCGAACTCGCGGCATGTTTTCAGTTGGCGGCGCAGCATGGTTTCGAGGAAGGGGTCTGCAATCATTTCTCGGCCGTTGTCCCGGGACACGACGATCTGTTTTTCGTGAATCCCTATGGCTATGCGTTCGCCGAGATCACCGCGTCACGGCTTCTGGTTTGCGATTTCGACGGACATGTTGTCGATGGTGAAGGCAAACCTGAAGCGACTGCTTTTTATATTCATGCGCGTTTGCATCGGCTGATGCCGCGCGTGCGGGCTGCTTTCCACACCCATATGCCGAACGCCACGGCGCTGTGCTTGCTGGAGGGGCCGCCCATGTTGTGGCTCAGTCAGACGGCGTTGAAGTTCTACGGCCGCACGGCTGTCGATGAACATTACAGTGGCCTGGTGCTGGACGAGTCGGAAGGTGACCGTATCGCCAAGGCGATGGGCGACGCCGACATCCTGTTCCTGAAGAACCACGGCGTGATGGTCGCGGGCGCCAGCATCGCGCAAGCGTGGGACGACCTGTATTACCTGGAGCGTACGGCGGAGGTCCAGCTCAAAGCGATGGCAAGCAACCGGGCACTCAAGGCTGTGCCGTCTGATGTGGCGCAGCGTGCTTACGAGCAAATGCTTGTCGGCGATAAAGAAAGCGCTCAGGCACATCTGGACAGCGGCATGCGGCAGCTACGCAGGTCGGGTGTTGTATTTGATAAGTAGGCCCCGTTGGCGGCGGCCCCGCGAGTTGTCGAAAGGCCAACCAAAGTCACTCGGTTACGGGCCGGCCAGCCCAGCGGATCTACCCTACCGGAACGAAACAGAACCTCTGTATCGAGTTTCGTGTAGCGATTGCCTTCCAGCTTCGATGACGAGAAGGACAGATCGATCAGCAAAGGTGCGATGACGTTGCGCGCGTAAGTGCCGGCAGGCTGTTGGCCCTGCAAGCTCCCTTTCTGAAAGAGTTCATTCGCAAGGGCCTCAGGTAGCAGGAAAGTCTCGTTTGGCTTGTAGTCGTCGACAAAGCGTCGCTGGTAACTCACAGGGGTTCGCGCGCCAAGCGGCTTATCGAGTTCAAGCAGCAGATCCGTGGCAGCCGGCGACCATGCGGGTGACACATAAAGCTGTGCGGCGGTGGGGCTCTGCGCTTGCGGCGCTGCGCTCATTTCCGAGGCCTCGGTGCGATAGCGGATCGAAAGCTGGTATCTGGACGCCGCGGTGTTACCGGACTGCTCGATCTTGCCGTCAGCCTTGAGCCGATTCAGATAGCGCAAGACGGTCGACGGAGGCTGCTCCAACGCCGTGGCAATATCCGAGCGGGAAAACTGGAATATCCCCAATCGCTGCTGCGCAGCCAGGAACGTCAAGATTTCGTCAGAGAGCTCACGCTTCGCTATGTTTGGTCCGAGAACAGGAATGGATCGAAAATGGATTTCGGTTCAATACTAGTCAAAAATGAACCAAAATTGAACCGAAAATGGCGTAAAAACGGTCTTTATTCGAAATGTGGAGTGAAATTGGAGCGAAATATACGATTTTTGCTTCAAATTAAATGGGGGGCTGAGGATAACGGGCGTCATGGTTACATGGCTTTCCAGCCGGCCGGCACTGATATCTCATCGGCTTGATCACGCGCCGCCTGTACTCCATCACCGTCTTGGGTGCGTAGAGGCCAGGGAAAATGCGCGAGTCTCGATCACGCAATTCAGTACAACGAAGGTCTACGAGTTTGCGCATCGTCCACGCGATTTTGTCCGTCGCGAAGCTTATTAGTCAACCTCGCACGCAACGAAACCCTGCATAAACATACTGATAATGTGCCTGGAACCAGTTGCGAAAACTCGGCCGCAGCATGCATGCAGCGGTGCGCGGAGAACCGCCCTTGAGCACGTAATGCTGGTTGTCGTAGAAATTGGCCGAATACCCTTCATAGAACGGAAACGGCTCGAAACCGGGCAATGGGCCGAACGGAGTCGACGTCCATTCCCAGCCGTTGCCGAACTGACCGACGATTCCCGCCGCGCTGCAATTGTCCAGATGCGCCTGAACGGGCGACGGTTCCCATCTGCGAAAATCGAAGTTGCCTGTCTGCGCGTGTGGCGCGTCGACAGCGGCGCGTTGCCATTGGGCTTCCGTCGGCAGCGACTTTCCAGCCCACTTCGCATACGCGCTGGCTTCGGCATGGCTGACATACACGGGCCAGTCCGGCGGCAGCGGAACTTCATCGAACATGGTGCGTAGTTGCCATCCCGACACCGATGCGGCATTGTCATCACGCACCCAGAACGCCGGCTTCTGAATCCCTTCGCGCTCTCTCCACGCCCAATCGGATTCGCACCAGTAATCGCGATGCCTATATCCGCCTGCTTCGATGAAATCCAGCCAGTCCGCGTTCGTCACCATGAAGCGGTCCATATCGAACGTGGGCACGTGAACCTGCTGTTGGCCGAATTCGTTATCCCAGCCGAATGTTCCGCTTTCGCGCGCAAGGCCGAGCGTCGTCGAGCCTGCCGGAACGCGGACCATTTCACGCGTGACGTGTGCCGCGAGCGGATGGTGCGCCGCCTGCTCCGTCGCCTTTGGCCCGGTTTTGTGATCGAGCGGTAACTGATGCAACATGTAGGCGAGCGTTTCCGCGTGCATCAACCGATGCTCGATTGCGACCTCGAGCAACGTCTCGGCCGCGTCGCCAGTGGGCGACGACTGGTGCGGTTTTGTCAGGTCGATGGGATTGAGCCGGGAATCGATGTCCTCCCGAATCTGGCCGATATAAGCGCGAATCACGTCAAGGGTCGGCCAATCGTTCGGCTGGTCGGTGGGCAATCCGCCATCCACCGGATCGATGCCGAACGCAAACAGCTGATCGAATTCAGGATTGTGACTTGGCAAGTCGAAGAGCCGCTGATCGAACAGGTTTCGATCGAATGCTTCCAGATGGCCCATATAAAACACGATTCGATGCCGCTCGGCAATCGGGCGTTCATAAAGGAATTCAGGTTTGACGACGGTAAAGAGCGCGTCGGTGATCCGACGTGCTTCATGCAGTCGAGCGAGCAGCGGGTGCGGGGGGAGGGGTTCGCGGTTCATGTCACCATGTCTCCGGGCGGTAGCCGATGCAAACAGCTAGAAACGTAAAGCGTAGCAGAGGTCATGCCCGTCCGCAAAAGTCGCCGCAGGGCGTCGCAGGGCGTCTACACCGCCAACAGACGATTGAAGTCGCGAATCTGGATCAACTTCCCGCGCGTTTCGATCAGGCCGTTAGCCTGGAAGCGTGACAGCGTCCGGCTGACCGTTTCCAGCGTGATGCCGAGCAGGCTGCCCATGTCGTGCCGCGTGAGGCGCAGGTTGAATTCGTCGTTGGCGTAACCGCGCCGATGAAGCCTGGCGGAAACGTCGAGCAGCAGTGTGGCCACGCGTTCGTCGGCGCGCAAGGTGCCGAGAATGAGGATTTGTGCCGATTTTCGGACGAGTTCGGCGCTCATTATTTGTGAGAGGCGGCGTTGGATCGAGGCGTTTTCGCGGCATGCGCGTTCGAATTGTTTTTGTGGAATCACGCAGACCGAGCTATCTTCGAGCGCGGCGGCCTGGCACACCTGGTGGCCGTTGTCGAAGGCCTCGAGGCCGATTGTGTCGCCGCCGAGATGCAGGCCCATGACCTGCTCGCGCCCGTTCGCGCTTGTCAAGGTGGTCTTCATGGAGCCCGAGCGGATCGCGTAGAGCGCGTCGAAATTGTCGCCGGGACGAAACAGCACTTCGCCTCGCTTGACCATGCGCGCCGTGTTGATCACGGTTTCGAGACGCGCGGTGTCGTGGGTGGATAGTCCTTGCGGCATGCAGAAATGACGCAATCCGCAGCTTGAGCAGTGTGCGGCGTTGCGCAGTGGAGGGGGGGCGCTGCTCGCGGAACGTGGAGCAGAAACTGCAGGGATGGTGGCCTCAGAATCGATCGGCATTGTGTGCTCGCTTTTTTTGGCATTGTTTGATCCGGAACAATATCTTGCCACCAATGACCCGAGCGTTTGGGTGACATTTTGTCACGAGAATATTCTTAGAGGGCTCGGTGGGCTCGCGGAGGGGGTGGGGC